>JBEDNN010000038.1:0-21365 GCA_041170585.1 Pseudomonadota bacterium
ATTTTACGTGATTTTGTCAATAGTTTATTGCCCGAACACCATCAAATTGCGACCTTAGAATATGCCAACAACGAGCATTTGGGCTTGAACGAATATGACCGTAAAGCGATTGTTGATATTCAATGCAAAACCCATTTGGGTGAAAGTATTATTATTGAATTACAAAAAGCCAAACAACTGTTTTTTAAAGATAGAAGTTTGTATTATTCGACGTTTCCGATTATGCAACAAGCACAAAAAGGCGAGTGGAATTATCAACTTCAGCCTGTGTATATGATTAGTTTGCTGGATTTTAAATTTGACGACCATCTTTCCGACGTGTTACACAGCGTACAACTTAAAAATCAACACAATCAAATTTTTTATGATAAATTAAGTTTCATTTATGTCAACTTGCCACTGTTTAATAAAACAGAAAATGAGCTTTTAACCAATGCAGACAAGTGGTTGTATTTATTCAAACACATGGCAGAATGCGAAGAAGTGCCAACAGTGTATCGCAAAGATGGCAATGGGTTATTTAATCAAGCCTTTGAAAAATCCAGAGTAGCAAAATTAAATCACGCTGAACAAGCACAATACCGTGATTCATTAAAAGAACGTTGGGATTGGCAATCAATTATAGACACCGCCAAAGAAGAAAGCCTCGCCGAAGGCGAAATGATTGGATTAGAAAAAGGCAAATTAGAAGAAAAACATACGATTGCCCGTGGTTTAATGGGTCAAGGCGTTAATGTGTCAATTATTATGACCGTTACAGGCTTGAGTGAAGATGATATAAAAAGAATAATTGGTAATGTTAAATCTTAACTTTTACAGTATTTATTTTGGTAGGTAATGTTAAATTATAATTTTTACAATATTTATGTCGGTGTGTTGTATTATTGATTTTACTAATTACTTCTTAATTATTAAATTTCTTGTATCAGTGATATTTTAACATTACCTAAATTTTTTTATAAAACCTCTGTCGCAAATTCGGCTAAACGCGAACGTTCACCGCGCGCCAATGTAACGTGTCCGCCGTGTGGCCAACCTTTAAAGCGGTCAATGACATAGCCTAAACCTGATGAGTGCTCGGTTAAGTAAGGCGTGTCAATTTGTGCTAAGTTGCCTAAACAAACAAATTTTGTGCCAGGTCCTGCACGAGTAATCAGTGTTTTCATTTGCTTAGGTGTTAAGTTTTGTGCTTCGTCAATAATCACAAATTTATTTTGAAACGTTCTGCCACGCATAAACGCCATTGATTTTATTTTAATGCGGCTACGTACTAGATCAATACTGGCTTGTTGTCCCCAAATGCCTCCAATAGCCCCCGCAGACGACTTTGCACTGCCTAATAAAACTTCTAAATTGTCCTCAACAGCTCCCATCCAAGGAGCCATTTTTTCTTCTTCAGTACCCGGTAAAAAGCCAATGTCATCACCGACACTGACGGTTGCACGTGTCAAAATAATATCGCTATAAATACGTTTATCTAATACTTGTGCCAAGCCTGCTGCAAGGGCTAGTAAAGTTTTGCCTGTACCTGCTTGACCTAAAAGACTGACGCAATCAACTTCGGGATTAGTCAATAAATTTAATGCAGAGTTTTGTTCTATATTACGGGCTTGTACGCCCCAAACAGCATTTTTTGCTAAAGTAAAATCTCGTACTGCTTTGAGTATGACGTATTTACCTGTGGTGTCAATAACACGCGCCCCTAGCTCAAAAATACTATCTGTGTCTATGCTATCTGACAATAATACAAAGCTATTAATGATTAAACTTGAACAAGCATTGCCTGTTAATTTAAGGTGTGTAATACCATTTTCTTGCCATTGCTCTACTACAGTTAATTGTGCCTGTTGTACTTTGCTCCAAGTACGGGTGTCTATCCAGCCTGTGTGCAGATTATCACTGTCTTGATTAATATTATCATTTAAATAATCTTGGGCATTTAAGCCCAGTACGGTCGCTTTAAGGCGAATATTAATGTCTTTACTGACTAAAATAACTTGTTGCGGGGCTTTGGCTTTGGCTAAACGCTCAAGCTCACCTAAAATTAAGTGGTCAGGCACACCCGCAGCCAGCCCTTTGGGTACACTGCTATTGGCGATGTCGGTTTGAAAATATAAATAGCCAGAAAAATCAGCGCCATCAGTGGCTCTTAAAGGCAGCCCTGTGGTGATATCGCCATCAGTTTGTTTAATTAATCGATCTAAAGTGCGAGTGATTTGTCTAGCGTGCCGTGAAACTTCAGTTGTGCCTTTTTTATGGTTGTCTAACTCTTCTAAAACCATCATCGGTAAGAAAATATTATTTTCATCGAAACGAAATAAACTACTTGGGTCGTGTAATAGTACGTTAGTGTCTAATACGTATATTTTTTGATCTGTTGAACGGCTTAGTTTTTTATTTTTTGATTGTTTGGGTACAGCTTTTGTAGTTTTAGCTAATATCTTTTCTAATTGGTTTGATGGAGGCAATGCCTGATTAACATTGTTTATAGTTGCACTATTATTGATTGAATCAATTGAGTCTTTTGATAAAAAATGTATTGGTGTATGGGCTGCTTCAGACGCTGTACTAGGCAAATAAGCGAGTTTGTCGGCAGGTTTTTTTGGGGCTTTAGGCAATGGCATAGTGATTTTATGTAGTTAATGTATACTATAAAAATAGTATGTTGAGAATATATTAAAGTTATGTTTAAATTATATTAAAAACTATATTTAAAGTGTATTACAAACATAGCTCAAAAATATATCTAAAAAATATATTGTATAAATGCAGTCTATAAATAAGGATTATAAGTATATAAATAATATAAAAACAAAAAACCGTATTTGCGTTAAATACGGTTGTTTATTGGATGGGTGAATAGTCTATATTATTTTATATAAACTTAATACTACAAAGTATGTACAAAATTTAAGACTTCAGCTGCATGACCTTCTACTTTAACGCCACGCCATTCGCGTACTAAGTCGCCCATTTTATCAAAAACAAAAGTGGATCGTTCTAGACCGCGTACTTGTTTGCCGTACATCATTTTGTTACGTATTACATCAAACGCAAAGCACAGTTCTTCTTGTGTATCGCTGATTAAATTAAACGGAATATTTAATTTAGTGCAGAACGCTTTGTGTGAAGCAAGCGTATCACGTGACACACCAATAATTACAGTTTTAGCTTTGATAAATTCATCGTGGTGTGATACAAAATCAAGCGTCTCACTGGTACAGCCAGGTGTATCATTTTTTGGGTAAAAATATATGACTAAGTGATTGCCGCGAAATTGCTCTAAATTTAATAATTCACCCTCAATAGACTGAATAATATTAGGTGTTTTTGGAGTAGATGAACCGATAAATACTGGCATATAAAATTCTCAAAATGACTAACATTGACAAAATAATACAGTATTTTAACGTTTTTTGTTATATTTTGTTTTTGTAAGTTGATATTTTTTTATACGAAAAAATAACTTTTATAAATAATCTCTATAAATAATATTTATAAATAGCCCTTATAAATAATCTGTATTTTTATAAATTAAATTAAAGTCAAATAAACTTAAGCCAAATATAAATTAAACTTAATAATACAAGGAATTTTTATTGGTTTTGGTATAATCCATGCTTCACGCAGCAAATGTGAGCTGTCGCTCACCCCACCCGCTAAAATTTACTTACATAGACGACACATGAGCCAAAATAAGCCACTTAAGAATCTACGTACCCAAACCAAGTCCGACGAAAAGGCTAGCGTAACAAAGCTTAAAACGGAACATCTTGACACGCCTTTATTAGTTAAAACTCTAAAGATTAAAAAAATCTCTAAAGTTTTAGATGACTCTGGTACTTTTGATAAAGTTAATAAAACTGACAAAATTAGTAAAGTTGATAAAAAAGTTGATAAAGCTGATAATAAAAATATTACAACTGAATCCTTGAGTCATTTAAAAATAAAAAAAGTAGCTAAAAAAAGTGTTGATAGCTTAAAAAAAATACCAAAAGATAAAACTAAGTTATTAGAAAATACTGCTTCGCTTAACCAAAATTTAGTAGTGCTTGAGAATGAAGTTGTTAATAAAGTAAAGCCTAGAAAAACCAAAAAAACCAATGCAGAAACTCGTCAAGAGGATAGCTCTTTGCCTGTGAGCCTTGAGGTAAAAGAGCCAGTTGTGGAGTTTCAAAATAAACCCCCTAAGGTGGTAATTAAGCCTCGTAAAATAAGCAAGGCAAATTTGTCTGCGGAAATTAGTGCAGAAAATCGTCAAGAGGATAGCTCTTTGCCCGTGAGCCTTGAGGTAAAAGAGCCAGTTGTGGAGCTTCAAAATAAAGCCCCTAAGGTGGTAATTAAGTCTCGTAAAATAAGCAAGGTAAATTTGCCTATTTTAACAAAATTGCCTGTATTGCCTATCATTGTTCAAACGCCGCTGCCTGTAAGTCCACCTGTTGTTATTAAAAAATTTAGGTTAAAAAAACAATCCACTAATACAACAGATAACCTAATAGACAATGTAAATAATATAGACCACACAGTAATAGCCAGCAAAATTGATAAAATTGCACAAGTCTCTAATATAGTTGAACTGGCTTCTACTAAAGTTGTGAAAAGCCGCAATAACCTTAAGTTAAATGCAATTGATAAAGCAAGTAAAAAATCAACTAAAGTTGTAAAAGATGTTACAAGTGAACCTGCAAATAAAGATGTGAATAAAGTTGCAACAAAAGCAGTAGTTAAAATCAAAAAAATAATATCGCTAGCAGAAACACTACCCCCAAAACTTGAATCAGACAATGATTTTATAGACCCTGAATTAGTTGTGCCAAAAAAACGTGGGCGTAAGAAAAAAATAGTAATAGTAGATGAAATTTTAAATGTTTTACCTGATTCAGATGAACGCGACGCTGATGTCATTGCCGCAGAAGCAGAGCCTATCTTACCGAAAAAAAGTAAACGCCAGCGTGAAAAAGCATTGCTTAAAGAATTTGCCGAAAAACATGCAGGTGCATCAGAAGATATAGAAACTAAGCGTAATAAACTTAAAACTTTAATTAAACTGGGTAAAGATCGTGGGTTCTTAACTTATGGTGAAATTAATGATCATTTGCCAAACAATATTATTGATTCAGATGCAATAGACCAAATTATTGGTACTTTCCATGATATGGGTATTGCGGTTTATGAAGTAGCCCCTGATGCTGAAACGTTGTTGATGAATGACAACGCGATTATGATTACCAGTGATGATGACACAGAAGAGCAAGCAGAGGCTGCCTTATCAACGGTAGACAGTGAGTTTGGGCGTACTACTGACCCAGTGCGAATGTATATGCGTGAAATGGGGCAGGTATCACTTTTAACACGCGAAGATGAAATTGCCATTGCTAAACGAATTGAAGATGGATTAAAAAATCAGTTATTAGCCATTGCAGCTTGTCCTTTAACTATTAACGAATTACTGGGTTTAGGGCGGGCTATTGCTGATAACACCATTATCGTAACCACTGTGGTTGATGGTTTAGTTGATATTGATGATGACATAGCTGATTTTGATCCAGATGCTTCAGGTGAATTTGCCGTAGCCGATGAAGATGAAATAGGATTATCAGCGAAACAACTTAATTTATTAAAAAACAACGCTTTAGAACGTTTTGCTAATATCCAGCATAGTTTTGATGCTTTGCAAGAAGCTTATGCTTTAGAAGGGTATCGCGGTAAAGCCTATAATTTAGCCCAAGAGCGTGTTAATACACATTTATTAACGTTACGATTTACTGCTAAAACCATTGAAAAACTATGTGATTTACTGCGTAATCAAATTGAAACTGTGAAGGTGGTTGAGCGTACAGTTTATGATATTTGTGTACGTAAATGCGGTATGCTGCACGAATATTTTATGCAACATTTTGTGGGTAACGAAATTAATTTACAGTGGTCAGAACAAGAGGCTAATGCTGGAAAACCTTATTCAGTTGCATTAAAACGGGCGTTAGCAAATATACAAGAGCTACAAACGCGTTTGCTTGAGCTTCAAGTAGAGCAAGTTAAAGTACCTGTAGATGATTTAAAAGATATTAATAAACGTATGGCAATGGGTGAAGCCCAAGTTAGAAAGGCAAAGCGAGAAATGGTGGAAGCCAACTTACGCTTAGTCATTTCAATTGCTAAAAAATACACTAATCGCGGCTTACAATTTTTGGACTTAATCCAAGAAGGTAATGTGGGTTTAATGAAAGCAGTTGATAAGTTTGAATACCGCCGTGGCTACAAGTTTTCAACGTATGCAACGTGGTGGATTCGCCAAGCGATTACGCGAAGTATTGCTGACCAAGCACGTACCATTCGTATTCCTGTTCACATGATTGAAACGATTAATAAAATTAATCGAATTTCACGACAAATTTTGCAAGAAACGGGTTTAGAGCCTGATGCCAGCACTTTAGCTGAAAAAATGGAAATTCCAGAAGATAAAATTAGAAAAATATTAAAAATAGCTAAAGAGCCTATCTCTATGGAATCGCCAGTAGGTGATGATGATGACAGTCATTTAGGTGATTTTATTGAGGATACTAATAATTTATCGCCTGCGGAAGCTGCTTTACAAGCGGGTATGCGTGATATTATGGAAGAGGTTTTAGAGTCTTTGACCCCACGCGAGGCCAAAGTGTTGAGAATGCGTTTTGGTATTGAAATGGCGACTGACCACACTTTAGAAGAAGTGGGCAAACAGTTTGATGTAACGCGTGAGCGTATCAGGCAGATAGAGGCCAAGGCATTGCGTAAACTTCGACATCCGAGCCGTTCTGAAAAACTGCGTAATTTTTTAGAAAATTTGTAAAAATAGTGTTTTTTAGTCATACTTTTAATAATTCTATAGTTTTTATAGTTTTTACAACATTTTATGATAATGTTCAAATAACACTGATACAAAAATTTAATAATTAAGAAGTAGTTAATAAAATCAATAAGACAGCATAACAACATAAATACTGTAAAAATTAAAATTTAACACTACCATTTAATACTACCATTTAATACTACCAAATATTTGAATTGTAAATAAATTACAATTGTTTATTTTGTTTATTTTGTTTATTTTGTTTATTTTGTTTATTGTTTATTATCTTTAATCTTTTACCTTAACCACTTATTTTTTTACTATGAAAAAACATTTAATATCTACAACCCTCGTTAGCTTAATCGGCTTATCTTCTCTTTCAGTACACGCACAAACTGTCAAAATGACTGAAGAACAAAAAATATTTTATGCTTTAGGACATAACATTGCAGCCAATACCTCTGTTTTTGCAATGTCTGCCAGTGAATTAGAACTGGTTAAACAGGGTTTAACTGATGGCGTTAAAAAAACTAAACCCATGGTTGATTTGGCAATCTATAACCAAAAAATAAAAGGTCTAGCCGATCAACGGTCTGCTGCTTTGAGTACTAAACAAAATACTTTGGGTAAATCCTTTATTGATAAAGCAGCTAAAGAAAAAGGTGCCGTAAAAACACCCAGCGGATTAGTGTTTATGTCTTTAAAAGAAGGAACAGGTGTATCTCCAGCGGCTACTGACACCGTTAAAGTCCATTATCGTGGTACTTTAATTGATGGCACTGAATTTGACAGTTCTTATTCTCGCAATGAACCCGCTGAATTTCCTTTAAACGGTGTCATAAAGTGCTGGACAGAAGGCGTTCAAAAAATGAAAGTCGGCGGAAAATCTCGTTTAATTTGCCCATCTAACCTTGCTTATGGCAATCAAGCTATGGGCAAGATCGTTTCAGGATCGACTTTAAATTTTGAAATTGAATTACTCTCAATTAAAAAAGCAACTGAAAAATCTACCACTGAAAAATCAGTAACTAAGTAAAGTATTATAAATTATGGTAATGTTAAATTTTAACTTTTACAATATTTATATTGGTGTGTTGTCTTAGTGATTTTACTAATTACTTCTTAATTATTAAATTTCTTGTATCAGTGCTATTTGAACATTACCTAAATTATTAGCCGTCTAAAACTAATTTACAAGACTTTTTTTAAACGCCGTGCGACGATATAAGTTTCTGAACTTTCGTCGCGCGATGCCTTTGGTTTATAGGGTTCAACTGTTACAAACGCATCTTTAAACCGTTTAATCATTTGACTGTATCCGCTACCGTGAAACGCCTTAACCACCACTGCACCATCATTGGCTAAATATTTTAATGAAAAATCAAGGCACAACTCTAACAAATGCTCCATACGTGCTGCATCAGCACTGGGTACACCGCTTAAATTAGGCGACATATCGCTCATTACAAGCGATGCTTTGCTGCCATTTAACCAAGTAGCCACTTGTGTAATTACTTCATCTTCACGAAAATCACCTTGAATAAAGCTAACCCCTGCGACTGAATCCATTGGCAACAAATCTAAAGCCAATATAGGACAACGTTGTATGCCATCAGTACGCGTGCGTTCACTGGCAACTTGAGACCAAGAACCCGGTGCAGCCCCTAAATCAATTATTTTCTGCCCTAATTTTAATAATTTAAACTTATCATCTAACTCTATAAATTTAAAGGCAGAACGGGCACGGTATCCTTTTTGTTGAGCCTGTTTAACAAAAGGGTCATTAATATGGCGGGCAATCCAAGCTTGACTAGCGCGGTGTTTTTTAATAGATACAGGCATTGTTTAATTTTAAAAATAATAATTTGAATAAAATATATTGAATAAAATATATAAAAATATATAATTAATGATGATTACTTAATAACCATTAATTTTTACTTAATAATTGTAAATGAGTAAGTAATATAATATGACCTATCGCTACTATGTTGCTCATTAATATGCGTATTAAGCCATTTATTTAAATTTTTATTACTGAGAGAAAGATATGCCAATTCCTAAAAATGATACGCCCTTAACACCCACCGAACGAGTGGTACTTCGAGGGGCTGCCCACGCCCTAAAACCAACTATTATGATTGGCAATAATGGTGTTACATCCGCTGTTATTGCCGAAACGCAAAAAGCCTTAGAAGCACATCAATTAATCAAAATTAAAATGCTTTCTGACGACAAAAAAGTACGTATGACTGCACACCATGAATTATGCGACGCATTAGAATGTCATCCCGTACAAATCATTGGCAAAATTTTTGTTTTATTTAAAGACAATGGTAGCTATATTCCGCCTTCGGCTTTGGCTAAACTGCCAGCTAAGCGTAAAAAAGAAACACATATTCCTAAAAAGCAATTGGCCAACTCTTAATTTAAAATGAACTGTTTAATCAATTAACTGACAACAAAAAAGCCTGTTTATTTTATTATTTAAATTTTTAAACAGTTTAAATAAATTTTAAACAGGCTTTTTTATTTTATTAAATTAAATTAATATACTACATTTTTAGGTAATGTTCAAATAGCACTGATACAAGAAATTCAATAATTAAGAAGTAATTAGTAAAATTAGTAAGACAACACACCAATATAAATATTGTAAAAGTTATAATTTAACATTACCCATTTTTAATACACTACATTTAAAATTTCTAACTCTTTATTACCATTTGGCGTTACTACATTAACAATATCACCTTCAAATTTAGTCATTAATGCACGGGCAATCGGTGATAAATAAGACAGTAAGCCTTGCTTAAAATCAGCTTGGTCTTCGCCGACAATCGTGTAAGTACTTTTTACATTAGTATTTAAGTCTTCAACGTGTACCGTAGACCCAAACACAACCTTGCCGTCACCGCCAATTTCTTTAGGGTCAATAATCTGGGCATTGGAGAGTTTTCCGTCTAAATCTTGGATACGTCCTTCAATAAACCCTTGTTTTTCTTTTGCTGAATCATATTCTGCATTTTCAGAAATATCACCCTGTGCACGTGCTTCAGCAATCGCCTGAATGATTGTCGGACGCTCAATTGTTTTTAATCGCTGTAATTCAGCCCGAAGCAATGCTTCACCTTTGACTGTCATGGGTACTGGCATTTTAAACTCCTTTTTTAGGTTGGGTAATACATACAACTGGCTCACTTTTTAGCTGTATATGTAAATTTTGCAGTGAATATACTTGCATATCATCACGGTACTGCATACCTGCTACGGCCGCTTCAGCACCAAATAAAGTGGTATAAGTGACCACGCGGGCTGCCAATGCACTAGTACGAATCAGTTTACTGTCCGCAATTGCGTTGCGTTTTTCATCTACAGTATTCAATACCAGTGCGATTTCACCATTTTTAATACTATCAACGATATGCGGACGGCCTTCAGTGACTTTATTCACTGGCGTTACGGCTATACCTGCTGCTTGCAAACTGGCTGCTGTACCACGGGTTGCTAACAATTTAAACCCGAGTGACTCAAGGGCTTTAGCAACAGGAATCATACGTAATTTATCTTGATTTTTAACACTAATAAATACGGCACCATCATTTGGTTTAGGTAATTTAATACCCGCCCCCAACTGACTTTTAATAAACGCCTCTCCAAATGTTTTACCTACGCCCATTACCTCACCAGTAGACTTCATTTCTGGGCCTAAGATAGGGTCTACACCAGGGAATTTATTAAACGGAAATACGGCTTCTTTAACACTAAAGTAACTGGGTGTAACTTCAGCAATTATTCCTTGAGCAGTTAAAGTTTGCCCAACCATACAACGTGCCGCAATTTTAGCCAATTGCAAGCCTGTCGCTTTACTCACATACGGCACAGTACGGCTAGCACGTGGATTGACTTCTAAGACATAAATAACATCGGTCATCACACCCTCAATATGTATACTTTGAATCGCAAACTGTACGTTCATTAAACCTATTACATTTAACGCCCCAGCCATTTGACGAGTTTGATGTTTAATATGTTCTACTGTGGCCGCGCTTAAACTATAGGGCGGTAAACTACAAGCAGAATCACCGCTATGAACACCTGCTTGTTCAATATGTTCCATCACGCCACCAATAAATACTTTTCCATCAGTATCACGAATAGCATCTACGTCTACTTCTACTGCATCATTTAAAAAACGATCTAGTAATACTGGGCTATCATGACTGACTTTAACGGCTTCTCGCATATAACGCTCTAAATCGCGGGCCTCATGCACAATTTCCATTGCCCGTCCGCCTAATACATAACTTGGACGCACGACTAAGGGATAACCTAATAAATTTGCTTTTTCTAGGGCTTCAGCTTCTGTACGGGCAGTTGCATTAGGTGGTTGCTTTAAATCTAAAGTACGTAATAAATCAGAAAAGCGTTCACGGTCTTCGGCCAAATCAATTGAATTGGGCGATGTTCCAATAATCGGTACACCATTAGCTTCTAAACCTAAAGCTAGCTTTAAAGGAGTTTGCCCACCATATTGCACAATCACGCCGATAGGCTTTTCTAGGGCAACAATCTCTAGAACATCTTCTAATGTTAAACTTTCAAAATATAAACGGTCACTGGTATCATAATCGGTTGAAACCGTCTCGGGATTACAGTTCACCATAATAGTTTCATAACCATCTTCACGCAAAGCCAGTGCCGCATGGACACAACAATAATCAAACTCAATGCCCTGTCCAATTCTATTAGGACCACCGCCTAATACCATAATTTTTTTCTTAGCCGTTGGCAAGGCTTCGCAATCAGTTTGGACTTTGCCCACTTTTATATCATAATAACCTTGATAACTTGAATATAAATAAGCCGTATCAGTCGCAAACTCACCCGCACACGTATCCACACGTTTATAAGCAGGCCGAACCCCCAAAATATGACGGCGTTCACGAATCGTTTTTTCTTCCGTTTTAAGCAAATGTGCCAAACGACGGTCCGCAAAACCCTTTTGCTTTAAAGCCAATAAAGTTACGCCATCAATATCTGCCAAGCTGGTGTGTTCTAAACGCAGTTCAATGTCAATAATTTGTTTAATTTGCGTCAAAAACCAAGGGTCAATATGGGTGATTTGATGTACACGTTCAACGGTTAAACCTTGTGCAAAAGCATCGCCTACATACCAAATACGTTCAGGTCCCGGTTCACCTAATTCTCTTTCTAAGACTTCTAAATCTTGCGTTTTCTGGTTCATGCCATCAACGCCGACTTCCAAACCCCGTAAAGCCTTTTGAAAAGATTCTTGAAACGTTGAACCCATTGCCATCACTTCGCCGACACTTTTCATTTGTGTCGTTAAACGGCTATCGGCCAAAGGGAATTTTTCAAAGGCAAACCGTGGAATCTTAGTTACCACATAGTCAATACTCGGCTCAAAGCTAGCAGGCGTTTTACCGCTTGTAATATCATTTTTGAGTTCGTCTAAGGTAAACCCAACTGCTAATTTTGCAGCAATTTTTGCAATAGGAAACCCAGTTGCTTTTGACGCTAAAGCCGATGAACGGCTTACACGTGGGTTCATTTCAATCACAATCAAGCGGCCATTAATTGGATTAACAGCAAACTGTACATTACTACCGCCCGTATCCACACCAATTTCACGCAAAATCGCAATACTGGCGTTACGCATAATTTGATATTCACGGTCAGTCAAAGTTTGTGCAGGTGCTACCGTAATACTATCACCCGTATGCACACCCATCGGGTCTAAATTTTCAATAGAACAGACGATGATGCAGTTATCAGCACTATCACGCACGACTTCCATCTCATATTCTTTCCAGCCAATCAGACTTTCTTCAATTAATAGCTCTTTGGTGGGTGATAAGTCTAAACCACGCTTACAGATGGTTTCAAACTCTTCAGCGTTATACGCAATACCGCCACCGCTACCACCTAAAGTAAAGCTAGGACGAACTACGGTTGGAAAACCACTGCTACCGACTTGTTTGGCAATGCGTTTTTGCACTTCCAAAGCTTCTGTCATAGTATGTGCAATACCTGATTTAGCTGATTCCAAACCAATTTTGGTCATCGCATCTTTAAACTTTAGACGGTCTTCGGCTTTGTCAATGGCTTCGGCTTTTGCACCAATTAACTCGCAATTATATTTAGCCAATACGCCATATTTATCTAAGTCTAAAGCACAATTTAAAGCGGTTTGCCCACCCATAGTGGGTAATACGGCATCGGGCCGCTCTTTAGCAATAATTTTTTCAACGACTTGCCACGTAATGGGTTCAATATACGTTACATCGGCGGTTTCTGGGTCGGTCATAATCGTAGCAGGATTGCTATTGACTAAAATGACTTTATAACCTTCTTGGCGGAGGGCTTTACAGGCTTGTGCGCCAGAATAGTCAAATTCACAGGCTTGCCCAATGACAATGGGCCCTGCACCAATAATTAAAATGGATTTAAGGTCGGTACGTTTTGGCATAAGGTTTCCGTTTATTTATATATTTATAATTTATTAATTTATATTGATAATTCGCTATTTGATTTATTATTGTTTATAACTGTTTTAATGACTCTATACCTTTATCAAAACTTTTAAAATCTAAACTATGAACCTTTTCCATCGCAACGTGAAAAATATCTAGCCTATATTTTTGAGGGAAATCGGGGTTAATCGTTTTTAACTTTATATTTTTTTGAAGGGCTAATTGATAAATTTCAATAGCCTTATCAGAAACATCTTGATCAATCTGTAATAACCGATATTGATTTAATTGTTCTTTTATTTGATTAAAATTATTAGAGGATTTGATTAAAATTATTAGAGGGTTTGACACGGCACAATACTTCATAATGAATTAGAGGTGTTGTTACAAACTTAACGGTATTATCACTCACTAATTCTTCTAAAAGCTTAAAAGCTTGATCGCAATAAATTTTGTCAATGTCTGCTTCTTCATCATAAAGTGCAATAATTAAATTAGCATCTAACATAACTAAACGTTCACTCATACTGCACCTATTTGTTGTTTACGTTTAGCAAGCAAGTCTGACATCATTTGTTTTAATTCTGTCTGATTATCATCTTTTAATTGCTTTTTTGCTAATTGATTTAAATCAACCTTAAAATTATCATTTAACACATCAACTAAAGATTGGTTATTCGGCTGTTTAATCAACTCACTTCTCACCACGCCATCATCACCACGCACCAATTTATAAGCTTCGCCTTGTTGCAATTGCGTTAATACCAACGGCGAATGCGTGGCAATATAAAACGTAGTATTCTTAAAAATATCTTTTAACAAAGGTACTATTTTAACCTGCCATTCCAAGTGCAAATGGCTTTCAATCTCATCAATAAAGACTACACCTTTAACATGGGTTAAATTAGTTTCGTTGGTAAAATTGGCATAACCCGAGATAATACTTTGTATGATTTTTAATACTGAAGTAAAACCAGAACTTAAATTTGATAGCTTAGTTTCTTTATTATCAATTTTTAAAAAAATATTAAACTTACCGTCCATATCTATAAATTTAGAATCAAACCTTTTATCTATTTCATTTAAAGCAATTAAAACATTGTCTATTTCAAATCTACGGTTATCATTTTTTGAAAAAATCTCAGAAACTTTTCTTAATGCAAACCACAAACTAACATCTTCAGACATACCCAATGAATGAAAATCATTTTCCATTCTGTTAATAATATGTTCAAAGTATTTTGCTCGCCTTTCAGAAAAATCGCCTAACGCTGGTAGTGATGTAACTGATTTATCATCCACTTCACTACGCTTTTTTTCTCCTAAAAAAATACAAGCATACTCTTTTAATAGATATTCTTTCGGAGTATGATATGCTCTATTTTTAAAAACATTTACAATATTATTACTACTACCAGTAAAATCAAAATTATGAGAATTAACATAATTTATTTTTTTTGAAACAGTATAAAAATTTATTGCTTGGAATGAACCAGGTATATTATCAATAAAAGTTTTACTAGATAATAAAGCACCTTGAAACAACGCCTCCAACAGCTTTGTTTTACCCACGCCATTGCTACCAATAAAGATATATACCCGCTGGTTTGGCATTAAGTTTAATTCAACATTGCCAACGCCTTTTAAACCTTCAATAGTAATTAGTTGGTTAGTTATTTCTTGAGAAATAATATTTGTCATAAATAATCCTTACTTACTCATTAGGTAATCCAAACCACGCCAAAGAAGGTAATTCATTAAATGAATAATAACAATTAACACTGTGAATATAATCCAACACGTCTTTATATTCAGGTTTTTCAAACCAATCATTTAAAATATAAACATATTCTACTTTTAAGCCTAGAGCAAACACCAATTTTGAGTATTGTTTTCTTTTAAAATCACAGGTCTGTAATTTTTCATCAACACTGCCAGCACCTTGCTGATATTTCACTTCAATAATAAACAAAGTTTTACCTATTAATAAAGCATCATCAGGCAGTAATCTTTTTGAAACAATTAACTTCCAATCAATGCCTTGCTCTTCTAAAAAATAATAAAAACTATGCTCTTTAAAACACCTTGCAATCAATTGTTCTTGATAGAAAATATCAAATCCTGTTTTTAAGTTTTCTTTAACGGAATAACCCTTAATATTTTTCAACAAAGCGATAAAATCTACTTTATCTTCAAATTTCAAGCCTGTTCCTGTATTTGCACCACCAATACCGCCTTCAATCATAGCAATCCTTTAATAAAAACTACTGAAACACTGCCAACAATTCAGGGGCTTTAATACGATTGCTGGCTTGACTAGCGATAAACCTTTGAACATCAAACGTATTAATAGCTGCTTCTTTATAAATACTTCGCGTAAATTCAGTTTCATGATTAGAAATAACAATATAAACCCCCCGTTTAACCAAATCACGGGCTAAATCACCCAAAACTTCCTGATCTTTTTTAGTAAACCCTTGTTGTGTATAAGCCGTAAAGTTAGATGTTGTACTTAATGGTGCGTATGGGGGGTCGCAATAAATCACATCACCAGCAACTGCTTGATTCATCGTATTTTCAAACGAAGTGCATTGAAATTGAACTTTTTTACTTTTTTCATAAAAAGCTAATAATTCTTTTTCTGGAAACATAGGTGCAGCATAACGCCCAAAAGGCACATTAAACCCACCTTTAGCGTTATAGCGACACAAGCCATTAAAACAATGTCGGTTTAAATAAATAAACAAGGCTGCTTTTAAAGTAATATCATCGGTTTGATTAAACTGCTTACGAAAATCATAAAAAGCCAATTCTTGATTATTATCTACTGTAAAAAAAGTCTTAGCATAGTCAATAAATACCTTGCCTTTTTCTTGCAGGTGTTTAAACACATTGATTAAATCAAAGTTAATATCACCCAACAGATAATTATCGTAATGTGTATTCATAAAAACCGCCCCAGATCCCACAAACGGTTCAATCAAACGGTTGCCTTGTGGCAGATGCTCATTGATTTTGTCAATGATTTTGTATTTACCACCCGCCCACTTTAAAAATGGCTTCATTGTTTACTTCGCCATCATTAATACAAACTTATCAAACAATTCAGCCACATCATGCGGTCCTGGGCTGGCTTCAGGGTGTCCTTGAAAACCAAATGCAGGCGTATCCGTTAATTCAATACCCTGAACACTATTATCAAACAAGGAAATATGTGTGATACGTACATTGTCTGGCAAAGTATTACTATCAACTGCAAAACCGTGATTCTGACTAGTAATCATCACCCGCCCCGTATCTAAATTTTTAACAGGGTGATTTGCACCATGGTGTCCAAATGGCATTTTTAAGGTATTTGCACCACTGGCTAAAGCCAAAATTTGATGCCCTAAACAGATACCAAACACAGGTATTTTTTGAATTAAAAATGCTTTAGTTGCCTCAATTGCATAATCGCACGGGGCTGGGTCACCAGGGCCATTGCTTAAAAATATACCATCAGGGTTTAAAGCTAACACATCAGCAGCCGTTGTTTGTGCGGGAACTACTGTAATTTTGCAACCACGTGAAGCCATCATGCGTAAAATATTGTGTTTTACGCCGAAGTCGTACGCGACTACGTGATACTTTAGTTCAGGTAATTCACCAAAACCATTGCCCTGCCCGTTGGATTTTAAAATCCATTCAGCCGCATCGGCTTGCGTTGTCCAGTCATAAAGTATTGGATTGGTAACGACTTTGGCTAAGTCTAAACCTTTTAACCCCGAAAATTCTTGTACATATTTTAATGCTAACTGTGTATCTGTACCTGTCAAAATGCAGCCATTTTGTGCCCCTGTAAGCCGTAAATGACGGGTTAATTTACGCGTATCTACGCCTGCAATACCCACAATATGGTGTTGCTTTAAATAGTCAGGCAGACTCATATCGCTGCGAAAATTACTATAAATTTCAGGCACATCACGCACAATTAAACCAGCGGCATGAACGGCATTTGATTCCCAATCTTGTGTATTTACCCCTGTGTTGCCGATGTGCGGATAGGTTAAAGTAACCATTTGCTTGGTATAACTCGGGTCAGTCAAAATTTCTTGGTAACCCGTCATAGCCGTATTAAATACCACTTCACCCACACTATAACCAGCTATACCGATTCGATATCCTGGAAAAACACTGCCATCGGCTAATACTAAAACAGCATCTTCACGGTGCTGAATACCTAAAGAAATTTGTAACATAGATATATTAGAAGTAGATATAGTCATGATAATTCCTTGTTTCAATAGTGTGCGGACGTGCTAAATTAATAAATAAATTAACACCCTATAAAATATATATAAAAATAGTCTGCAAAAAAACACCGCATTCACAGTTGTGGTGATTGCGGTGTTTTTTGTTATATTGACGTGGGATAAATTTTAAGTATTGTAACCCATTCAACAAAACGTAAATTCAGTTACTCTATTGTAATGTTTTTAAGTCATTAAGGGTGATTAAATTTCATAAAATTACAGAATTTAAATTAAAAAAGTTAAACAGCTTAATAATTTAAATATATATCTGATATTTTTATATAAACATATATTAAAAATCAAGTTATCATTTACAATTGTTACGTTGTTTGGCGTTTAAATAAATATAAATTTAAGCCTCAAACCGTAACACCATCAACAATAATAAATACACTTGTTGTTGCCATTCATTTAATTTAAATTTACTGAACAGGAAAATACATGACCACTTTAACAAAAAAATTGGGGGCTGAATTTATTGGGACTTTTTGGCTAGTCTTAGGAGGCTGTGGCAGTGCTGTATTGGCTGCGGCATTTCCGGGGGTTGGAATTGGATTACATGGGGTATCGTTGGCATTTGGTTTAACTGTTTTAACTATGGCTTTTGCAATTGGCCCTATTTCTGGCTGTCATTTAAACCCAGCGGTTACAGTCGGTTTAGCAGCAGCAGGTCGCCATCCGTGGAGCGAAACTTTACAATATATTGTTGCACAAGTATGCGGCGGTATTGCAGCTGCTGCGGTATTAGCCATCATTGCCAATGGAAAGGCTGATTTTAATTTAGTAAACTCTGGATTTGCAGCTAATGGTTATGCTGCACACTCACCAGGTGCTTACAGTATGATGGCTGCTTTAGTCTGTGAAATCGTTATGACCGCTTTATTTTTAATCGTTATTTTAGGTTCAACTGCCAAAAAAGCAGCTGCTCATTTTGCCCCCATCGCTATAGGCTTGTGTTTAACACTCATTCATTTAATTTCTATCCCTGTGACTAATACTTCAGTCAATCCTGCACGATCAACGAGTCAAGCAATATTTGTTGGTGGCTGGGCCATTGAACAATTGTGGTTGTTTTGGTTTGCACCCATTGTTGGGGCTTTAGTAGGTGTAGCTATTTATAAATTTATTTCTGATGATAAAGAATAATAAAAAATAAAATAAAAATAATAAAATAATACAATTTAATTATTAATATAATTAAGCCCTATTTACTTGCAGTAATAATGCTAATAGGGCTTTTTAACTTATTAGCATTACTATCACCATTATCATCATCGTTAGTATTATCATTTAAACGATACTATAAGCATTATTTTTATATATGACTCAATCACCTATTATTTCTTCACTACCCACTACTTCTTCAAAAGAAAATTTGAGCTTTCAAGATATTATCGTAACTTTACAACAATATTGGGCGAAACAAGGCTGTGCCTTATTGCAACCTATTGATATGGAAGTAGGGGCTGGAACTAGTCACACGGCTACTTTTTTACGTGCGTTAGGACCCGAACCGTGGAAAGCAGCTTATGTCCAACCTAGCCGACGCCCCAAAGATGGCCGCTACGGTGAAAATCCTAATAGACTACAACATTATTATCAATATCAAGTTGTATTAAAACCAGCCCCTAAAAATATTTTAGAACTGTACCTTGGTAGTCTAAAAGCACTTGGTTTTGATTTACAAAAAAATGATGTTCGATTTGTAGAAGATAATTGGGAAAATCCTACTTTAGGGGCTTGGGGTTTAGGCTGGGAAGTTTGGCTAAATGGTATGGAAGTTACACAGTTTACTTATTTTCAGCAAGTAGGGGGTATCAACTGTAAACCGATTACAGGAGAGATTACTTATGGACTTGAACGGTTAGCGATGTATTTACAAGGTGTAGATAATGTTTATAACTTACGTTGGACTGACACCATAAGTTATGGTGATGTATATTTGCAAAACGAACAAGAACAAAGTGCTTACAATTTTGAACACAGTGATACTGATTTTTTGTTTACGGCATTTAATGCCCATGAAAAACAAGCAAAATATTTAATCAACCAAAAACTTGCATTGCCAAGTTATGAGCAAGTCTTAAAAGCAGCGCATACATTTAATTTATTAGACGCACGGGGTGTAATTAGTGTTACTGAACGGGCTGCGTATATGGCACGTGTTCGTAATTTAGCTAAGTCTGTTGCCCAAAGTTATTATGAATCTAGGCAACGTTTAGGCTTTCCACTTGCCCCTAAAAATTGGACTGATGAATTATCAGTGCCAAAATTACATGCTGAATGTCAATAATGTATCTACGTTTACTACATTGATATTTATTGTATTAATATTTTTTGTAATATATCAATTTTTTTAAATACCAATTTAAACACCAGTTGATTAAGTTTTTTAAATACTATTTGAAACGCTCTAAAAAAATAATATTTCTTTCAAGTGTGATAATTTTTTCATCAATCTCAATGTCCTTGTCTTCTTTTTGAGTTGCACTTATAGTGCTAGTAGTATTCGACGATTGTTTTGAGGCAGATGCACTTGGTTTAGTTTGATCTTGAATGTTATTTGAATTTTTCGGCTTATCTGATGAAAAAAACTTATCAATTGCCCTGTCTAAATCATCTATAGAAAAGATACCACCGTTAAAATCTAGTAAGCCATTGCCGTTTTCACTATTACCATCATTGCTAAATGAAAACACATTAAACTCGTTTGTATTTTTATTGGATTTTTCTATAGCATCAGATTTTTTTAAGCCGTTTACAGACTCTTTATTTTTTGTAACACGTAAATCAGAATCTACCCGTTTATCAGAACTAGATGACGGTGTATTGGTTTCATCATGCAACTTTGCTTGTAAGCGACGGAACTCAAAGCTGGCTTCTTTTTTTTGTAAAAGAAGTTCTTTAATGTCTAAATTAAGGTCATCAATTAGTTGTCGTTTCTCTATTTCATTAATGGGATACTTTCTAAGAGTAATGAGTAAGCTAGTCATTAATTTTTGATAATGCTTAAGGTACTTCTTAGATTTTTCTAACTCAATTGTTAATTGTTTTTCTTGTTGTGTTTTAAAAAAACGCATTAAAAATCCTTGAGCTATGCGTTGATTGGTTTCAAAAGTTAAACTAGTTCGGTATCTCTTAATGTGTTCAATTTGATTACTGATAGAATTATTTAATTCGTACAATATCGGTTGAGCCTGTCGCCTAAAATGATTTGCTTCTTGCATTGTGTGAATAACTGCAAAATACTGTAGTAAAGCCTTCGCACGTTGGGTAATAGTATCACCGTGCGTAGATAAAGGTCTATGATTGTCTACAGAATGGTCTGGATTAAAATTAACGCCTACAATATCAGTCGAGTTTGGAACGTCATACTCTTTGAACGAAAAATGTGATAGATGTTCTTGATTACTGATATCAACACTATCGACATTGCCATTAAAACCATCTTTAAAACCAACATTTTTATCAGTACTATTGTTAGTAGCCCTAATAATATTAGAAGTCGTTACATTGATATTTTCTTGGTTGTCTTTAGCGCTCATAATAAATATTTATGTATTATTTTTTAGTATTGTTTATAAACTAGTTCTTAGTTTTTTAAGTATATATAAAGTATATATATTAGGTAGTGGTACAAATAGAACTTTGATAATGGTAGATTTTTATGTCAATACTTTATACTGAATGATTATATTTAATAATAAACAGTCTAGTCACTAATTCGTGCATAGTATCGGACTTTGA
>JBEDNN010000039.1:0-21385 GCA_041170585.1 Pseudomonadota bacterium
CTGGTTTCTTCGCCAAACAGTTTTTTAAAACCATAATCCGTAAATGGATTCATGTACTCTTGCGGGGCTTGGATAGTTTGAACAGAGTGCATTATCGTATTGCCTTAAAACAATTGAATAATAAGGTTTAATTATAGTAAAAAACACTTTAAAACCAGAGAAATATACTAAACTAATAGGCATTGCTACTTTAGGATAGTTTGATTGTATTTCGGTGTTTCATAAGTAGTTTTACTGAATATTGAAGCATTTTTTAGCATTTACCATAACATTTTGTTCTACGATGCAAGCGTGCTAGTTTATGGCGAAGAATGCTGTTATAGCCCTCTACAGTGTAAGTTTGTGCTTTGGATTGTATATGTTGTTCGGTAATGTTCAAATAGCACTGATACAATAAATTTAATAATTAAGAATTAACCAATAAAATGAACAGGCTACTGCACCAGTATAAATGTTATAAAAGTTAAATTTTAACATTACCATTATTTATATTATTTTGCTTATTTTATATATTTTATTCACTGCCTTCTTAATTTAAACCAAGCTGCTACAGGAAAAATTAAAACAGTCCAAATACAAACAATGACGATCCAAAACTGCCATCCTTGACTGAACCTAACCCCATTCCAAGACTCTACAATAAATCCAAACAATATAATTAACATGTATAAGAAAAAACTTTCTAACATAGTTAGCCAAAGTGGCTTAATAGTACTATTCACTTTGCTAGTATCTCTTTTATTATGACTATCTTTAGCATTGCACCCATTACTACTCACTTTTATAAAATCTTTTTTACGATAAAAGCCGTATACTCCTAATATTTTAGGATTAAACCAAGGAATACTGGCAAATAACCAAGCCAACACGTAAAAAACTATACTCGTCATAAGCAATATACTTTTACTTTTAAATAGGCAATACAGACTGTACGGCTTCCATCGCTATACGCATCAGTTTACTGGGTAAAAACCCTAATAAAATAATTGCTGCCGCATTCATTAATAATATATTTGAAACTGATACTCGACCGCTTAAGTTTGAATCTAGCTTATTTGGCTCAATTGAAGTAACAGCCTTTATGGCTTCACTGTCAAAAAACACTGTTTTTAGGACTCGCAGATAATAAAAAACACCGATTAGGGAAAGTAAAACTACGATAACAGCAATAGCTATGTGGTTAGCCGCTAGTAAGGCATCTAAAACAGCTAATTTTGCCCAAAAACCAACTAATGGGGGAATACCAGCTAAGGAGCACATCACAATTAATACGGTTAAAGCCAGTAAAGGACTTCGTTTCGCTAAGCCTTTTAAGTCTGTAATTGAATCACATTCAAAGTCTTTTTTCGCTAACAGCAAAATAATACCAAAACTGACTGATGTTGTTAGTACATACGTTAACATATAAAAAACTGCGGCCCCGTAAGCTGTTGAAGTATTAGCTAAATCAACATTACCAGCAGAATTTATGCCAACAACACCTACAGACAGTGCTAATCCTACAAAACCAACATGAGCAATGGTTGAATATGCCAACATTCGTTTGAAACTGGTTTGCATTACTGCAACTATATTACCAAACGCGATAGATGCAACCCCTAAAAATAAAAACATAGGCTGCCAATCTGATGATAAAGGTAACATACCTTGTACCATTAAACGCAAAGCAACCCCTAAGACCGCCAATTTTGGAGCACCAGAAATTAATAAAGTTACTAAAGTCGGCGAACCCTCATATACATCTGGAACCCACATGTGAAAAGGGACTGCACCAAATTTAAAAGCTAAACCTGCCATAATAAATACACTAGCCAAAACCGCAGTCGGACGGTTTAACTGCTCACCTCCCGATATTAACACTTTAAAAATAGTTGCCAAATCTAATGCCCCTGTTGCCCCGTAAAGCATTGACATACCATATAACAAAAACCCAGAAGCCATTGCACCCAACACAAAATATTTAATGGCTGCTTCCGTACTAATGGTATGGTCTCTACGCAATGCAACTAAAGCATATAAACTAAGTGACATTAACTCTAAACCTAAATAAATCGTTAATAAATGGCTGCCTGATACCATTAACATTTGACCAATTAAAGCCGTTGTCGCCAAAGTATAAAACTCTGTATGGTGTATCTGACGGTCAACAGCATATTGTTTACCATAATGCAGTGCAAGCATTGTTGCTATAGTACAACCTATTTTCAGTAAGTTAGCCAACGCATCACTGACAAATAAGCCATTCCACGCATACAATGTATTTTGAGCAGAAAAATACCCCGCATTAATCCCTAAAGCAACAAATAAAGCTACTTGGGTGAGTAGTTGAGTGCGGTTAGCATTATTTTTAAAAGCACCCAGCAACAAAATAACGCTAGCGCTTAATAAAAGCCACAATTCAGCAGTTACTGGAATAATATTTTGAATAAAAGAGATAAAAGACATAGATAAATTACTCTGATTTTAATAGCAATGTGTATTATTGGTATTTTAAAAATAAAATAGGAAGCATAAAAAATATAGCGAAGGTATAACAAAAATATAGTAAAAGTACAATAAAAGACTTAAACGTTGAGTTACATCTACATCGCTACTTATTTGAGCTTGGTTTGTGCAATATGTTGTAGTAAATAAGCTGTTGATTGATTGATAGTGTCAGTAACGGGCGCGGGGTATATGCCCATTAATAATATAGCAAAGGCTAATATTGCCAACAACCAAAATTCACGGCGACTAAGGTCTTTTAGCTGCCTTACAGAATCGTTAGCAATTTCGCCAAAAATAACCCGTTTGTACATTGATAAATTATACGAAGCACCTAAAATCAAAGCTGTTGCTGCCAAAAATCCAGTTAAAAAATTGTATTTAACAGCGCCTAAAATAACCATAAACTCTCCAATAAAACCACTGGTACCCGGTAAACCTGAATTAGCCATACTAAACAATAAAAACAGTGCTGCAAATTTAGGCATTGTATTGACTACACCACCGTAATCAGCGATATTTCTAGTGTGCATACGGTCATACAGTACTCCAATAGATAAAAACAGTGCTGCGGAAATAAATCCGTGAGAAATCATTTGTAGGTACGCCCCCTGAAATGCTAAAAATTGATCTTGTGGATTTGTTTTAGCAAACATAAAAAAACCTAAAGTTACAAACCCCATGTGTGCAATGGATGAATAAGCAACTAATTTTTTCATATCGGTTTGGACTAAAGCAATCAGTCCTACATATATAACAGCAATGAGTGATAAAAAAATCATTAAACCAGCGTACTCTTGACTAGCATCAGGTGTGATAGGTAAAGAAAACCGTAAAAAACCGTAAGCCCCTAACTTCAACATAATAGCCGCTAATACTGCTGAACCACCAGTAGGTGCTTCAACATGCACATCAGGCAGCCAAGTATGTACCGGAAACATAGGTACTTTTACGGCAAATGCCATTAAAAATGAAAAGAATAGATAAGTTTGCTCAAGTAAACTAAGTTTAGTCGTTGCCCAAACAAGTAAATTAAAGCTACCCGTGATGCGGTATAGGTACACCAAAGAAATAAGCATTAATAGCGAACCTAACAGGGTATATAGAAAAAATTTAAATGAAGCATACATACGATTAGCCCCGCCCCAAATACCGATAATTAAATACATAGGAACTAAGGTAGCTTCAAAGAAGACATAAAAAAGCATAGCGTCTACAGATGAAAAAACCCCAATCATTAAGCCTGACAATATTAAAAAGGCTGCAAAATATTGTGCAATACGTTGCTCAATGACCTCCCAAGCGGCAACTACTACCACCACAGTAATAAAAGCGGTTA
The DNA here is from genome assembly GCA_041170585.1 of Pseudomonadota bacterium. Lineage (GTDB taxonomy): Bacteria > Pseudomonadota > Gammaproteobacteria > Burkholderiales > Burkholderiaceae_C > JBDLSY01. The sequence continues at coordinate 3,824 of JBEDNN010000039.1, forward strand.
ATAATATTAACCAAAGCGAAAATCCATCTATTCCTAAATGATACTGAATATTGAACCGTTCAATCCAAGTAAATTGTTCAACAAACTGTAACGACGCCAGTTGTTTATTAAAACCAAAATACAGTGGCAAAGTCGCCAATAAAGAACTGATTGCGCCTAATAAGGCTGTCCAACGAATAGTATTCGGTTGAGCATGCGACAACAAGGTTAAGATAAGTACTCCGAAGATAATCGGCAGCACAATAGCTAAACTTAACCAAGGTATATGACTCATAGTATAGGCAGTGGTAACGGTATCAATAGGATTCATAATAACCTTAAATTCTAGCAACAAAATATAACATTAACACCAAACCAATGATCATACCAAAAGCATAATGGTAAATATATCCTGTTTGAAACAAGCGTATGACAGATGAAATCCAAGCAATTATTTTCCAAGCCCCATTGACTATTAGATTATCAATTAAACCTTGATCGCCTACTCTCCAAAGAACTATTGCCAATGAACGCAAACCTTTAACAATAACCGTCTGATTAAATGTATCTAAATAATATTTATTGTCTAATAATTCATAAATCGGTTTGATAGCTGATTGTATTTTTGCAGGAACATTTGTCCAACGCATGTAAAAGCACCAAGCTAAACCAACACCCGCTAACATCAATACAAACGGCAATGTGGTTAAGCCATGTATCGCCATAGCAGTAGCACTGTGCCAGTTACTCTCTAAAGTACGCATAGCTAAGTGTTTATCATGTGTAATGGTAATTACTTTATCAAAGTAATCACCAAACAACAGTGATTCAACTGTAAAAAAACCAATAGCTACTGACGGAACCGCTAGTAACATCAATGGTAAGGTTACAACCGAAGGACTTTCATGGGGCTTCTCAATAAGGTGGTTGTCAGGATTTTTATGGTAGCGTTCTTCACCATGAAAGACCAAAAAATACAGCCTAAAACTATAAAAAGCCGTGATAAACACACCTACCAATACGGATAAATTAGCAAAAGTAGTTACCCAGCCATACTGGGTTAAGTGAACCGCTTCAATGATACTATCTTTTGAATAAAAGCCAGATAGAAACGGTGTGCCAATTAATGCCAGTGAGCCTAATAATGAAGTACCCCAAGTTATCGGCATATATTTCTTTAACCCGCCCATGTATCTAATATCTTGACAATGATGCATACCCATAATGACTGAACCTGCCCCTAAAAACAATAATGCTTTAAAAAAAGCATGCGTCATAACGTGAAAAATGGCTACCGAATAAGCAGAAGATCCTAAAGCTATAGTCATATATCCTAGCTGGGATAAAGTAGAGTAAGCAATCACACGCTTAATATCATTTTGAATAATTCCCATAAAACCCATAAATAAAGCAGTCACACTACCAATCACCATAATAAACATCAAAGCAGTATCAGACAACTCAAATAAAGGTGACATACGAGACACCATAAAAATGCCTGCGGTTACCATAGTGGCTGCATGAATCAAAGCAGAAATTGGCGTTGGCCCTTCCATAGAATCAGGTAACCAAACATGTAAAGGAAACTGTGCTGATTTACCCATTGCACCAATAAACAAAGTAATACAAATGACCGTTATCAAAGACCAATCAGTTCCAGCCAAAGTAAGGTCTTTAATCATGTCTATTTTAGCGAAAATCTCACTGTAGTTCATAGTCCCCGTATGAGCTACCAATAAACCAATTCCTAAAATAAAGCCAAAATCACCTACACGATTCACCAAAAAAGCTTTCATATTAGCAAATATAGCTGATTCACGTTTGTAATAAAAGCCTATTAATAAATAAGAGACCAAACCAACAGCCTCCCAACCAAAGAATAATTGCAGTAAATTATTAGACATGACCAACATCATCATTGAAAATGTAAATAAAGAGATATAACTAAAAAACCGCTCATAACCTTCTTCTTCACGCATATAACCAATGGTATAAATGTGTACCATCAATGATACCCAAGTAATTACACACATCATTAAAGTTGTTAAAGAGTCTACTAAGAAACCAATTTCTAATTTTAAATTACCGACTATCGCCCAAGTATATAACGTCTCATTAAATATAGGATTAACATTTAACAGAGTACCAAAAAAAGCGACTGTACTGGCCAAAGCAGATATAAATACACAAGCTACTGTTATTGAGTGTGCTAAAGAACGGCTGATAAAACGCCATTTTTTATTAGCAAATTGAGTACCAAACAAACCTACCAAAATACTGCCTAATAAAGGTATAAAGCAAGCAATTAAATATATAGCTTTGATATTAAAAAGACTAATAAAACTACTAATCATAGTGGTGTGATTCATATACTACTTACCTTTAACCTTGTAAACGATCTAATTCATCAACATTAATTGTTTCTAAATTACGGAATAGAATCACTAAAATGGCTAATCCTATTGCTGCTTCAGCAGCAGCTACTGTGAGTATAAAAAATACAAATATTTGCCCTGCTGCATCATCGTGATAATAAGAAAATGCTACAAAATTGATATTAACCGCTAATAACATCAATTCAATCGCCATTAATAGCACAATAATATTACGGCGATTCACGAAAATACCCACAATAGAAATTGCAAATAAAATAGCACCTAATACTAAAAAATGTGCTAAAGTCAAAGTGCTTAATGAAATAGCAGTGTTCATACTTTCACCTGTTTAGCGGATTGCTTATCAATAGATTTAATTGGGTAAACCCGTTTAATGGCACTAGAGTCATCTAATACGGCCTGCAGCTTAATAATACGCACCCTGTCTTTTGCTTGTGTACGAATTGCTTTGTGTGGGTCATTGTATTTAACGTCTTTTCGTCTACGCAGTGTTAAAGAAACAGCTGCAACAACCGCTACCAACAAAATAACGGATGCAACTTCAACTGCAAAAGCGTAGCGTGTGAACATTTCTAAACCTAATGATTTAGTCTGACCAATAGTAGAAATATTCCATGACGATGAAATAGAATTTAAAGGAATATGATTTAAAGGAATATGAAATCCTCTATAAACAATAGCAGAAATTTCAAATACTAAAATACTGGCAACGACAGATCCCATTAAAAAATAACGCTTTATTCCCTCTCTAACTAGTTCAGAACCAAGGTCTAGCATCATTACGACAAATAAAAACAATACCATTACTGCCCCAACATAAACTAATATTAAAGCAATTGATAAAAATTCAGCTTTTAATAACATCCAAATAAATGCTGCTTGAAAAAAACAAAGCACCAAAGCCAATGCAGCATGAACTGAACTACGTGCTGTAATCACCCGAATACTTGCCCCAATTAATATGAGTGAAAACACCCAAAATAATATTGCTGTCATTTCCATTGAGTACCTTAATATGCTTAGCTATATAGTTAAAATTACTAAAACAATTTATTTATATTATTTAATTTATCTATCTAATAACTATTTTAATAATTATTTAATATCTAATATAATATCTAATAGTTATCTAAATTTAGCATCTACTGCACGGCTACTTGCAATCTCACTCTCATATTTATCACCGACAGCCAATAACATTTCTTTAGTAAAATAAAGATCACCACGTTTTTCACCGTGATACTCATGAATATGAGTCTCAACAATACTATCTACAGGACAACTCTCTTCACAAAATCCACAAAAAATACATTTTGTTAAATCAATGTCATAACGCGTAGTTCTACGTGTGCCATCACTGCGAATATCTGATTCTATAGTAATAGCCATAGCAGGACAGACTGCTTCACATAATTTACAAGCGATACAGCGTTCCTCACCATTTTCATAGCGACGCAAAGCATGTAAACCACGAAACCGTGGCGACATAGGCGTCTTTTCTTCAGGATACTGAACTGTTATTTTACGGGCAAACATATACTTACCTGTCAGTGCCATACCTTTAAGTAGTTCTTTTAACATTAAGCTACTAACAAACTCTTTAATTACTTGCATATCAATGTACCTTATTTCCAAATATTAAACGGTGTTTGTAACCAAGCAGCCACTACGAATAACCAAACCATAGTTAAGGGTATGAATACCTTCCAGCCTAAACGCATAATTTGGTCATAACGGTATCGCGGAAAACTAGCACGAAACCAAATAAATAAAGATGCAACAAAAAAAGTTTTAGCAAATAATGACAACCAACCCGCAAATAATGATAGGCTAGCAGGTACAGTTAAACCAAAATTTGATAAAGAAATAATAGGCTCCCAACCACCTAAAAACATAATACTAGCTAGAACAGAGATTAGAATCATATTTGCATATTCGGCTAAGAAAAACACAGCAAAAGTCATACCTGAATACTCAACCATGTGCCCAGCAACAATTTCAGATTCTCCTTCAACCACATCAAATGGGTGACGGTTAGTTTCAGCAACCCCAGATATAATATAAATCACAAACAATGGTAATAAAGGCAACCAATTCCAAGATAAGAAGTTAAAACCATGGCTAGCAAAGTATCCTTTTGCTTGAACCGCAACTATGTCAGACAAGTTTAAGCTACCAGATACCAACAACACGGTTACCAACACAAAGCCCATCGCTAACTCATAGCTAATCATTTGTGCGGAAGCACGCATTGCACCTAAAAATGCGTACTTAGAATTTGAAGACCAGCCCGCTAATATTACACCGTATACACCCAAAGAGGTAATTGCCATAATATATAACAATCCTGCGTTAATATCCGCTAACACTACACCGGGACTAAAGGGAATAACAGCCCATGCTGCCATGGCTGGCATAATGGTTAAAACAGGGGCTAAAATAAAAATAATACTGTTGGCTTTGGCAGGCATAATGATTTCTTTAGTCATTAATTTCAAACCATCGGCAATCGGCTGAAGCAATCCTAAAGGCCCAACGCGGTTCGGACCAATACGTAACTGCATCGCACCAATCATTTTTCGTTCCCACAAAGTGAGATAAGCCACGCATAACAATAGTGGTGCAACAATACATATAATTCTAAACAATGCCCATACTACAGGCCACAACACACCAAAAAATGCTTTGACGGTATCAATCATTGAAGTTAAATCTATCATTTAACCTCCACTGTTAATAATGTTTGATTACCCAATACTGCTGTTTCAGACCGCGCTGCAGAGATAGCAATACAATCAACAGGCACAGTGTCATCGCTTTCAATAGTCAATTGTACCGACCCTAACAGTGAAGTAACCGTTACAAGTTGATTATTCTCTAAACTTAAATGCGTCAGCGTTGCACTATTTAATTTTGCTGTAGAGAACGCACTTTCAGCAGTACGCTGCAAACTACCCGCACGACGAACAATAGCATCGCTAGAATAAGCAGGTATATCAATGACACGCTCTAAGCTATTTTTAGGCGTCACCAAAACAGGTGTGTGAATCATATCTAAATCAATATTTCTTATATTTTCTGTGGTTTTTATATTTTTTATATTTATAGCATTTATATTTACAGTATTATTGAGTCGTTTACTTACATCACCTGCAGCGGTCAATGCTTGATCTTTTGCTTGCTCTAAAGTCTCATAAGAAAATCCCATGCAACCCAGTGATTCAGCCAATACTTTAAGTACTTTCCACCCAGGTTTAGAAGCAGCAAAAGGCTTAGCACTGGGATGCATAAACTGCACACGGCCTTCAATGTTAATGAATGTACCCCCTGCTTCAGTCATGGGTGTAATGGGTAACATCACAGTGGCATACGACTCAACAGCACTACGATAAGCTGTAAAAGCAATTACATGTTCTGCAAATACAGGCGGTCTACCGCAATCTAAAAGTGGTTCTAAATTATATAAAATATTAATAGCTAATTGTTCTGCTACTATTGATTGATTAGATTGATTTGTATCTAAATCAGCCTGAACATTTAAGCCTAAAGCATAAGCCCCAATAGCATTCGCTTCCTGTACTAAAGTGCCTAAAGTAGCCCCTGTTTGAGTTGCAATAAAGTGTGCCAATAATGTGATACGAGCCGCATCAATATGGTTTAAAGCAAACTGCCCTATCCACACGACTTTTTTCTCACCAGTACACAGGCTAGCCGCAATAGCTTTGGCTGCATCATTAGGTGTTACAACCAAAGGTGCAGTTGTATTTTTATGAATAGCAACAGCAGAAGCAATCTGTGCCAATCCATCTAACATCATACTAGGTTTAGTGATGAATTTAGCTTTCACAGGCATTAATAGATTATCATCTATAGCGTGAACCAACATCACCTCAGCACCACGTTGAGTAGCAGCACGTAAACGGGCGGCAAGCAAAGGTTGATCTTTACGTAAAAAGCTACCAATGATTAAAGCACGGTCTATCCTATTGACATCCGCAATAGGCAATCCTAACCAAGGTACGCCTAGCCTTGCTACATCTAAACTAAAGTCCGTAGCACGTAGATTAAAATTTATATTTTTAGAGCCTAGTCCCGCGAGCAAGTTTTGTACACCGTGCAGTTCTTCTAAACTACTCATAGCATGAACCAAAGCAGCGGAATGCCTAGCTGCTGCTTTTAAAACAACGCTGGCTTCTAATAAGGCTTCTTCCCAAGAAACAGCGACCCAAATGCCATCACGTTTTACCATGGGTTGGGTCAATCGATCATCACTATTTAAACCTTCGTAAGCAAACCGATCACGATCAGAAATCCAACACTCATTAATTGCATCATTTTCTAATGGTAAAACACGCATTACTTTACCTGCTTTAACTTGTATGGTTAAGTTAGAACCCAAGCTATCGTGTACGCTAACGCCTTTACGACGAGATAACTCCCAAGTACGTGCTTGATAACGAAATGGTTTGCTGGTTAAAGCCCCAACAGGACACAAATCAATCATATTTCCAGACAACTCACTTTCAACACCTTTGCCCAAGAATGTGGTAATTTCAGCATGCTCACCACGGTTAAGCATACCTAACTCCATGATACCTGCCACCTCCTGACCAAAACGAACGCAACGCGTACAGTGAATACAACGCGACATTTCTTCCATGCTGATTAAAGCACCTGCATCTTTGGTATCAACAATACGTTTGTCTTCAGTATAGCGTGATTCGGTTTTACCATAACCCACGGCTAAATCTTGTAGCTGGCACTCACCCCCCTGATCACAGATAGGACAATCTAAAGGATGGTTAATCAGCATAAACTCCATCACACCTTCTTGCGCTGCTTTTGCTTTAGGCGATGAAGTATAAACAATCATACCTTGTGATACTGGCGTTGCACAAGCGGGTAGAGGTTTGGGTGCTTTTTCAACTTCAACTAAACACATACGACAGTTAGCTGCAATAGAGAGTTTTTTATGGTAGCAAAAATGAGGTACATATTTTGCTAATTGTTCTACTGCGTGCATGACCATACTGCCTTCTGGCATTTGAACAGTATGACCATCAATTGTTAATTCAACCATAATTTTTATCGCTTATTTTTATCACTTATCGCATTTAATATTGATGACTAGTTAAATTGTTTATTCTTTAGATTGCTTATCTTGCTTATTCATATGTTGGTACTACACATACTTTATGTTCAATGTGGTGTAAAAACTCATGCTTAAAATGCTTAACCATCGCCCGCACTGGCATTGCTGCGGCATCGCCTAACGCACAGATAGTACGGCCTTGAATATTATCCGAAACACTATTTAATAGCTCTATATCTTCAGGCTTGCCTTGTCCATTCTCAATACGGCTAACAATTCTCCACAACCAACCCGTACCCTCCCGACAAGGCGTACATTGCCCACAAGATTCATGCATATAAAAGTAACTCAAACGTAACAATGATTTAACCATACAGCGGCTATCATCCATAACAATCACTGCACCAGAGCCTAACATTGACCCCGCCTTAGCAATACTGTCATAATCCATATTGGTTTGCATCATTACGTCAGCAGGCAATACTGGCATAGACGAACCACCAGGAATGACTGCTTTTAAGATACGCCCTTTACGTACACCCCCAGCTAAGTCTAAAAGAGTAGCAAAAGGCGTACCTAACGGAATTTCATAATTACCAGGACGTTGCACATCACCAGAAACAGAAAATATTTTAGTACCACCATTATTTGGTAAACCACAGGCTAAGTATTCTGCACCAGAATGATTAATAATCCACGGCACAGCCGCAAAAGTTTCAGTATTATTAATAGTAGTCGGTTTACCATATAAACCAAAACTAGCTGGGAATGGCGGTTTAAATCTAGGTTGTCCTTTTTTTCCTTCTAAGGATTCAAGCAGCGCAGTCTCTTCACCGCAAATATAAGCCCCATAACCATGAACAGCATGAAGTTGAAAACTAAAATTACTGCCTTGAATATTATCACCTAAAAAACCTGCATCACGGGCTTGTTGTAAAGCCAACTCAAAACGTTGGTATACACTAAATATTTCACCGTGAATATAGTTATAACCAACGGTAATACCCATTGCAAAAGCCGCAATAAGCATACCTTCAATAACAATATGCGGGTTATACTGCAAAATATCACGATCTTTACAAGTGCCTGGTTCTCCTTCATCAGAATTACAGATTAAATATTTTTGACCAGGAAATTGACGTGGCATAAAGCTCCACTTCAATCCTGTTGGAAAGCCTGCACCACCCCGCCCTCGCAGACCCGATGCTTTGAGTTCGGCAATGACTTGTTCTTGTGTCATACCTGCAGACAATATTTTTTTCAAAGCACTGTAGCCACCTCGCTTAACATAAGCGTCTATCGCCCAATTTTTACCATCTAAATTTACTAAAATTTGTGGATTAATATGTCTATTGTGAAAAGTAGTGTCTTGTCCCGTCGTAGCAAACTGTGTTAGAAACTCTTGTGTCGTAGATATTTTTGTCATCATACCCTCGCTATTTAATTGACCGTACTCTAAGGCCGTCTAATAAACGGTCTAACTTAGACGAATCCATATAACTACACATAGCTTGATCATTAACCAGCATGACAGGAGCATCGGCACACGCACCTAGGCACTCGCTAGGTTGTACAGTAAAAATACCATCAGGTGTTGTTTCATAAGGTTTTACAGCTAACTTATTGCACACATAATTTAAAGCAGCTTGCCCACCTCCTTGTGGCCCTAACTGGCACGGTAAATTGGTACAAATATTTAGCTTAAACTGCCCAACAGATGTGTTATTGTACATATTATAAAACGTTGCAACTTCTTGAACTGCAATCGCTGGCATAGATAAATAACGTGCTACTGATTGAATTGATTCGGGTGATAGCCAACCATATTCACGCTGAACAAGTGCCAAGCAAGCCATGACTGCCGACTGTTTTTGATTAACAGGGTATTTAGCAATTTCAACATCAAATGCTTGAGATATTTCAGAAGTAAGTTGCATGGTTTTTATTGTTTTTATTGTTTTTATTTTAGTAATTATATTTTAGTAATTAATTAGTATGACTGTTAATATAAAGAGTTATAAAGCATAATGAAGCATTACAAATATAGTATAAAATACCAAAATAATTAACTTGGTAATGTTAAATTTTAACTTTTACAGTATTTATGTTGGTATATTGTTTTGTTGATTTTACTAATTATTTCTTAATTATTAAATTTCTTTTATCAGTGATATTTGAACATTACCATTAACTTTACCTATCAATTTCACCGAAGACTATATCTTGTGTACCAATAATTGTTACTGCATCAGCAATCATGTGTCCACGTGACATTTCGTCTAAAGCTTGTAAATGAGCAAAACCAGGTGCGCGAATTTTAATTCTATAAGGCTTGTTAGCCCCATCACTAATCATATAAATCCCAAACTCACCTTTAGGATGTTCTACTGCAGAATAAGCTTCGCCTTCAGGTACACGCATACCTTCAGTAAACAATTTAAAGTGATGAATCAATGATTCCATATTATTTTTCATGTCTTCGCGGGCGGGTGGAGCAACAGTTTTATCTGCCGTCATCACAGCCCCTTTATTGATACGCAACCAATCAATGCACTGTTTAATAATGCGGTTAGACTGACGCATCTCTTCAATACGTACCAAGTAACGGTCATAGCAATCACCTTCAACACCCACTGGTATATCAAAGTCCATTTTTGCATAGACCTCATAAGGCTGTTGCTTACGTAAATCCCACGCTATACCACTGCCCCGTAACATAGGCCCTGTTAAACCCAAGGCTTTAGCACGGTCAGGTGCAACTACACCAATACCGACTAGACGTTGTTTCCAAATACGGTTATCTGTTAATAAAGTTTCATATTCATCAATATAGCCTGGAAAACGTTTAGTAAAAGACTCTAAAAAGTCCAGTAAATTACCAGAACGCTCATCATTGAGACGTTGGACATCTTTATCGCTACGAACACTGCTTTTTCTATATTGCGGCATCGTGTCAGGTAAATCTCGGTAAACACCACCAGGGCGATAATAAGCTGCGTGCAAACGTGCACCTGAAACAGCTTCATAACAATCCATTAAATCTTCACGTTCACGAAAGGCATATAAAAAAACAGTCATTGCCCCAACATCTAAGGCATGTGCACCTAACCATAGCAAATGGTTAAGTATTCGTGTAATTTCATCAAACAACACCCGAATATACTGCGCACGCTCTGGCACAACAATATTTAGTAATTTTTCAATTGCTAGGCAGTAAGCATGTTCATTACACATCATAGACACATAATCTAACCTGTCCATATAGGGTAAAGCTTGTAAAAAAGTTTTACTTTCTGCTAATTTTTCTGTACCACGGTGTAATAGACCAATGTGTGGATCAGCACGCTGAATAACTTCGCCATCTAACTCTAAAATAAGTCGAAGTACACCGTGTGCCGCAGGGTGTTGAGGACCGAAGTTTAAAGTGTAGTTTTTAATATCTGCCATAGTGTATTTAGTATAAGTTAACGCCCAGCATAACCTGATTCGCGAATAACACGCGGAATATTTTCACGCGGCTCAATAGTAATGGGTTGATATATAACACGCTGACTGATTTCATCGTAACGCATTTCAATATGGCCTGAAACAGGAAAATCTTTGCGCAACGGATGACCAATAAAACCATAATCTGTTAATATTCGGCGTAAATCAGGATGACCTTCAAAAACAATTCCCAACAAATCAAAAGCTTCTCGTTCATACCAACCTACTGAAGACCAAACAGACGTCAAAGTAGATGCAATAGGAAAATGATCATCTTCTAAATAACAGCGTACACGTAAGCGAACATTGTTGGTAACACTAAGCAAATGTACAACAACTGCATAACGTCTACCAACATAGGGCGATTCAGTATCCTCACGATAAGTGGAATAGTCAACACCACACAAATCAATTAAAGTATCAAAACTATAGTAATCGCGTAAAATGGTGCAGCTTTGAATATAATCAGTGGGCTTAACTGTAAGAGTTACTTCATTTAATTTATTAGCACAGGCATCAGCAGAAAAGTTAATCAATAAACTTTCTAACAGCGATTCTGAAGACATATACGCGGTATTTAAATTCATATTAGCAGCTTCAGTCTATTTTAACTACGAGCAATAGTGTGTTCACGCTTAATTTTATTTTGCAGTTGAATGATGCCGTAAAGCAACGCTTCAGCAGTGGGTGGGCAACCAGGCACATAAATATCTACGGGGACTATACGGTCGCAGCCTCTAACTACACTATAACTATAGTGGTAGTATCCACCGCCATTGGCACATGAACCCATACTAATTACCCAACGAGGCTCTGGCATTTGGTCATAGACTTTTCGTAAAGCAGGTGCCATTTTATTGCACAAAGTACCTGCGACAATCATTACATCTGATTGCCTTGGGCTAGGACGAAACATCACACCAAATCGATCTAAATCATAACGAGAAGCCCCAGCGTGCATCATTTCAACTGCACAGCACGCTAAACCAAACGTCATTGGCCACATTGAACCCGTACGGGTCCAATTAACCAGCTTGTCTACATTGGTAGTAATAAATCCTTCTGATAGAATTCCGTCCATACTCATTATACTACTCCCAATCTAAAGCCCCTTTGAGCCAAGCATATGCAAAACCAACCAATAAAATAATTAAAAATATAGTTACAGACCAAAAACCAGCCATACCCAATTGAGCATAAGTAGCAGCCCAAGGAAACAAAAATGCAATTTCTAAATCAAATATTATAAATATAATCGCCAACAAATAATAGCGAATATCAAATTTCATTCGAGCATCTTCAAATGCCTCAAAACCACACTCATAAGGTGAATTTTTAGCAACATCTGGCTTATGCGGTCCTAATAAATAACCAATTAACATCGGCCCTAAACCAACAGCAGTACCAACCATGATAAATAATAATACGGGTAAATAATCAGCTATATTCATGGTTGTTATTTTATGTTATTTAAATAAATTCTACATAAGATTTTTCTTACTTGCTTATGAAAATCTAACAGTTATTTAAATAAATAATTGAATTGGGTGATTAGTCTTTTAGACTTTTAGCCTAAAATCAAACAAAATATTTAAAATAAGTTAAGGCAGCTTACATAAAGTGCTTTTAGATAAAATATTTTATATGTTGGTGCCGTCGGCGAGACTCGAACTCGCACAGCTTTCGCCACTACCCCCTCAAGATAGCGTGTCTACCAATTCCACCACGACGGCCAACTACAAAAATTATAGCCTATTACAAAGATTATTTCTTATTTTTTAAATTATTTTCTTTATACTGTATGCTAATTAATATTTTATTAATATTTTATAGTTTTTTCTTTTTTTGTTTTTTACATAATATTTTTCTTTTATGACTTCTACTTTAGAACAACTTAAACAATACACAATAGTAGTAGCCGACACGGGTGACTTTGAAAGTATACATAGCTTTAAACCCCAAGACGCAACAACTAATCCTAGCCTAATTCTTAAGGCAGCCCAAAAACTTGAATACCGATTCATTATTGACAAGGTCATAGATGAACAATTTAAACAACCCATAGACAAAATAATTGATGCCATATTAATTGCATTTGGTATAGAAATTTTAAATATCGTACCAGGTCGTGTTAGTACCGAAGTGGATGCCCGTTTAAGTTTTGATACTCAAAAGACCATTAATAAAGCTCATGATATTGTCAAAGCATACAGTGAAGCAGGCATTGATAAATCCCGCATATTAATTAAAATTGCTAGTACTTGGGAAGGCATAGAAGCCGCTCGTTATTTGCAATCTGAAGGCATCGCTTGCAATATGACTTTGTTATTTTGTCAAGCACAAGCCATTGCCTGTGCTGACGCTAAAGCACAATTAATTTCACCTTTTATTGGCAGAATTTTAGATTGGTATAAAAAAAATACGGGTGAAATTTACACTGCAAACACTGACCCTGGCGTTTTATCCGTCCGTAATATTTATAAATATTATAAATGCTATGGTATACAAACTGAAATAATGGGTGCTAGTTTTCGAAATATGGAGGAAGTTATTGCTTTAGCAGGCTGTGATTTATTAACCATTAGTCCTGATTTATTAAAAAACTTAAGCGACAGCAATATTTGTATTACAACAGACAACGCGCCATTAACTGCAAAAATACAACAATATACTGATAAACCAAGTTATCACCCGCCCTACACTGAATCTGAATTTCGTTGGGCTTTAAATGAAAATAGCATGGCGACTGAAAAATTAGCTGAAGGTATACGGTTATTTGCAGCGGATACCGTAAAGTTAGAACAATGGTTATTAAGTTTAATTGACACTAAAACCGCTAAAATATAATTTATTTAATTATTTAATGGTAATGTTAAATTATAACTTTTACACTATTTATGTTAGTGTGTTGTCTTACTGATTTTACTAATTACTTCTTAATTATTAAACTTCTTGTATCAGTGCTATTTGAACATTACCTATTTAATTATTTAATTATTTAATTATTTACTATTAATCTATTAATTATTAAGGCATTGCTACTTTAATATGGTTAATTCGTATATTTATAATATTTTCTTAGCAAAAATAAGGCTTATTTTAGATAAAAAATACAAAAACTATTTTTAAGTAGCAATACCATTATTAATAGTAATAATAAAACAAAAACAACAACGTAATAAAACAATACAGTAAGGAATACTTTTATGCAAAAAATACTTAAAAACACCATAAATACTATGAGTACCGATGATTTACGTATTAACGAAGTACGTGAGTTATCACCGCCAGCACACTTAATGCGAGAACTGCCTATTTCAAGCAAAGCAGCCCAAACAACTATTCAATCCCGCCAAGCTATTCATGCAATTTTACAAGGCAGCGATGATCGTTTATTGGTCGTAGTAGGGCCATGCTCAATTCATGATACCAAGGCAGCACTGGAGTACTGTGAAAGACTTTTACTGGAACGTAACCGCTTATCACAAGATTTAGAAATAGTAATGCGTGTTTATTTTGAAAAACCAAGAACAACAGTAGGTTGGAAAGGGTTAATTAATGACCCCGACTTAAATAATACGTTTCAAATTAATAAAGGCCTAAAAATTGCTCGTGAATTATTATTAAATATCACAGAAACGGGTATGCCTACGGCAACTGAATATTTAGATGTTATTAGCCCACAATACATTGCTGATTTAGTCAGTTGGGGAGCAATTGGTGCGCGTACAACCGAAAGCCAAATTCATCGTGAATTAGCATCTGGTTTAAGCTGCCCAGTTGGGTTTAAAAATGGTACTGATGGCAATATAAAAATAGCCAGTGATGCCATCAAAGCAGCAATGCACCCACACCATTTTTTATCGGTAACTAAAGGTGGGTATTCTGCTATTTTTGAAACAACTGGCAATGAAGATTGCCATATTATTTTACGAGGCGGAAAAACACCTAATTATGATGTAATACACGTACAAGCTGCCTGTGATGAACTGGCTAAAGCAGGTTTAGCACAACGTGTGATGATTGATTGTTCGCATGCGAACAGCAGTAAAAAACATGACAATCAAATAACTGTAACTAGCGATATTGCGGCACAACTCGCTAACGGCGATGACCGTTTAATCGGTGTTATGGTTGAATCACACTTACAATCAGGGCGACAAGATTTAAAAGCAGGTCAAACATTAACTGATTTAACATACGGGCAATCAATTACTGATGCGTGTATTGATTGGCAAGATACAGTTAAAGTATTAAACACCTTGGCACAAGGTGTACGCGACCGTCGTATTAAACAAGTTTCTAATAATATGGGTTAAATGCTTATCAAAAAACATTAAATTAATATTAAATTCATATTAAAATTAATACTGAATTAGTAGTTACTAGTTAATAATTCAGTATTAATTATTGATACAACACTGGCAAAACGTCCTGTTATAGAGCGGCGACGATAAGATGCCAGTCTTGGATCACTTACAGTACAAAAACCACCGCCATTAATATTTTCTGCGGATACCCCTGCCCTGTTTAATATTTTTTTTGCTAGATAATTTAAATCACATAGGTATTTATATTTTGATTTGGCAGTAAATGCTAAGGCATATTCAGGGGATTGACTCACAAATGCTTCTTTAACTTCATTACCTACTTCAAATTGGGCCACACCAATACAAGGTGCAAGGTGTACATTTATTACTGCATTTGATACTGCTTGATGTAATGCTGATAAGGTGCAATTCAGTATACCAGCCTCTAATCCACGCCAACCTGCATGGGCTACAGCGATGGCTTGTGTACCTTCAAGGTTATGGGCAGAAAAAATAACAGGTAAGCAGTCTGCGGTCATAACCGCTAAAGCAACGCTTGGGTCTTGAGTCATAGCGGCATCAGCAATGGGTGATGATGATTGTTGAATAGATTGAACACTACTTACGGTATAAACTATATTGCCATGAACTTGGTCTAACCACTGAATCGGTAAACCTATTGATTTTTCTAATGCTACACGGCGTTGTAAAACAATTGATGGTTCATCGTGTACATGTAAAGCTAAATTACCTGCATAAATACTATTGTCGTCAAAAGTATTATTTTGGGTAATATGAACTTTGGCTATACCCCCTAATAAGGTACTGTATAAAAAAGAAAGTGGCTTAATCACGGACATAAATTACCTCTACGCCGCTGTCATCAAAATCATCATCTTCATCATATAAATGATCTGAATCATTACTATCATTATTACTATTAAATTCATAAATATCACCATTATTAATCGTAGATACTTGATTAATTGTATTCTCTGTTGTTATTTTTTCTATTGCAATTTCAAATGTAGGTGATTGTAATAATGCGTTATGTAAACTATCCCACCCTACACCCATTTGAGTAAAGGCAGTAATCATATCTAATGGAGGTGCACATTTATTAGATATCATTTGCCCCGTAATTGGGTGTTCAAAGCTTAGCGACCAAGCATGTAATGCTTGTCTATTCATAGTTAATAAAGGTTTGCCACCATATGTTGTATCACCTATTAAGGCATGTCGTATGTGCGATAAATGCACTCTAATTTGATGGGTTCGCCCTGTATGTAACTTGCATTCTACTAGTGCAACACCTGCAGCGGCATTACTGGCTAACAACCGAATATCGGTGATTGCTTGTTTGCCTGTTGAAGGCCGTGCAACTGTACCTGGTAAAACTGCCATACGGGTACGTAATTTAGGGTCTCGCCCCAAAGGGGCATCAACTCGGTGTGATGCCCATAACGGTACACCATGAGTCAAAGCTAAATAACGCCGTTGTACAGTGCGTAATTTTAAAGCAGCGACTAAAGCATTGTAGGTTTTGCTGTCCTTAGCCACCACCATTAAGCCACTGGTATCACGATCTAAACGATGTACAATGCCTGCACGGGGTAAACTGCTGCTGGTAGGGTAACGGTATAATAAACCGTTCATTAAAGTTCCCGCCCAATTGCCTGCCCCTGGGTGAACAACCATACCCACTGCTTTATTAATGATGACTAAATGTGCATCTTCATAGACAACATCAAAAGGTAAATTTTCTGCTATAAACGCTTTGGAGAAGTCTTCTACTTGGGGATAAACTGTAATCGGGCGAATTTTCTTAATTTTGTTATTTGCCACAACCGTGTGATCATCTTGTGTAATATGTCCTAAATCACACCATTGTTGAATACGCGAACGCGAATAAGCAGGCAATAGTTGGGCGATGACTACATCATAACGTTGACCTAAATGGGCAGGTGTTAGCTCTAATACTAACATTTTTGACAAAATTTCAGCCGTTATTGTGTTTGAAAGTTGAGTTTTAGCTAATTTAGAAAAAGATTGGGGCATCATCAGGATAAAATGGTAAAGTTATTAATTGCTATTAAAAATTATTAAAAATTATTAAAATTATTAAAATTATTAAAATTATTAAAATTATTAAAATTATTAAAAAATTGTTGGAAAGTTATTATAGAAACATTAATAATTCAGAAAATGTAAAAATGTAAAAGTATAAGAATATAAAATACTTAAAAAATCGCCTATGTAGAAAATTTTTTTACTGTTTACCTCATAAAGCAAATAAAAT
>JBEDNN010000040.1:0-21862 GCA_041170585.1 Pseudomonadota bacterium
ATGATTTAGACAAATTATTAACTAAAAAGCTTAGTAATTTTAAAGTATTATTTCCGCAGTATACTGGATTTGAGTATCATTTAGCATTGGCATCATTACATATTCATGATGAATTAAAACAGCAGGCTTTGCAATCAGGTGTCATGGTATTACAACGCTCGGGAGATATTATGGAGACATCATTACCTATATAGTATTTATATAAATATATAGTATAAATATTTTTTATTTTTATATTAATAAATTTTATAATAATCATTAATATTATTATTTTTTAAGATTGTTTTCATTATGATACTCACTAATTACCTTATTACTTTGCCACGCCGCTATAAACAATTAATTATGGTGTCAGCAGATACGGTTGCTCTACCTATATGTTTTATATTGTCAGTATTATTGCGTTTGGGTGCATCACCTACAGGTACAGTATATGAGCCGCTGCAAATGCAAACTATATTATTAATCTATGCTTTAATGGTGACTATTATATCTATACCTTTGTTATATTTTTTTGGATTATACCGTTCAGTATTAGGGTATCTTGATTTTAAAACAGCAACCAAAAGTGGTATTGCTGTTATGATTGCGGGTTTTATAGTATATATAACAGCACATTTAAACCCTAGTTATTCATTTCCACGCAGTGCTATTTTAATATTTTTATTTGTCGCATTTAGCTATTTAATGTCGTCTCGTTATATTGCATTAGTATTGTTACATCATCAGCGTAAATTAAGTACCCATGCAAAACGTGTAGCAGTATGGGGTGCAGGTGCAGCAGGTGCACAAACTGTTGCGGCTTTACGTAATACAACTGAATATTTACCGCTATGTTTTTTTGATTCTGATGCACAAAAAAATAATGCTGTAGTTGCAGGTTTAAGGGTATACCCACAATCTGATTTAATTTACCGCTTAAAAAAATTAAATATTCAGCAAGTTATATTGGCAATGCCTTCAGCAACAACGGTACAAAGACAGGCAGTTATTTCACAATTGACACACTTGCCCCCACCATTACACGTTGATACTTTGATATTACCAGGTATGAATGATTTAATGAATGAAAAGCTAACAATATCACGCTTACGCAAAGTCGAGTTAGAAGATTTATTAGGCCGTGATGCAATTGAACCTGATACAGAGTTATTTGACCATTGTATTGGGGGTAAAATTATTTTAGTCAGTGGTGCAGGGGGTAGTATCGGCAGTGAGTTATGTCGTCAAATACTAAGTCCAACACATCATACTAAACCAATTATACTCGTTGCTTTAGAACGTAATGAATATGCTTTATATGCTTTAGAACAAGAGTTATCTAAATTAGCCACACAACAGGGTATACAATTTATTCCTTGTTTGGGTGATGCAGCCAATATCAATGTATTAAATAATATATTTGGGCAGTATAAAATTAATACTGTATACCACGCTGCTGCTTATAAACATGTTCCTTTAGTAGAGGCAAATCCTGCTGTGGGCGTCATTAATAATGTAGCGTCTACATTGTCACTGGTACGCACTAGCCTTGAATATAATGTAGCACATTTTATATTAATCTCTACTGACAAAGCAGTTCGTCCGACCAACATAATGGGTGCAAGCAAACGAGTCGCTGAACAAATTGTTCAAGCCTACGCCGCACAAGTGACTACACAAAAAAAGAATACAGTATTTTGTATGGTACGATTTGGTAACGTACTGGGTTCAAGCGGTTCGGTTATCCCTAAATTTATGGCTCAAATCGAAGCAGGTGGCCCTATAACTGTTACACACCCTGATATTATTCGTTACTTTATGCTAATACCAGAGGCGGCTCAATTAGTCATTCAAGCGGGTGCTATGGCACAAGGTGGTGAAGTGTTTGTATTAGATATGGGCAAACCTGTAAAAATTGTAGATTTAGCAGCCCAAGCGATTACTCTTACAGGGCATACAATAAAAACCGACAGTTATCCTGATGGTGATATTGCAATACAATTTAGTGGTTTGCGACCTGGAGAAAAACTCTATGAAGAATTATTAATTGGTAATAATAGCCAAGCCAGTCAGCATGCCCGTATATTAAAAGCACAAGAAGATTTTATGCCAATGTCACAGTTAATGTCTACGGTTGATAAAATGCTATTGGCTGCTCATTGCAATGATTGTGCTTTGATGTTATCACATTTAAAAGCAATTGTTCCCGAATTTAACCATGCAAAATAATCACCCAAAACCTACGAATCAATCAGCCGAATTAAATCAGGATAATTTTCAATCTACTATTGATAATAGTGATTTTAAAGATCCTGTTGTGACCGAAGACAGTACCACTGAAGATAGTATTGTTGATAAAGCAGCCGAAATAGCACATCCTAATATAGTACAACGCAAAAAAAGTGATACTTCACATATTACGGCTGCAAAAAGACCTTTGTCCAATCAAAGTACGCGGATTATTAAAAAAACTAAACAACCACAAAAAAAAATGAGTACGGCTTTTAAAATAGAAACAGTATTCATTAATTTTTTTAGTAAAATAGTTTTTTTTATCCAAAAAATAATTAGTAGTGTTGATATTTGGATTGAAGATTTTGTTAACGAATACTTTGATACTAAGTATTACTTTACTTACTTAATGTGTTACGCTACTTTTTTAATTGCTGCTTTATTTGTTATTATTTTTAAACCTTTCTAATCTAAACCTTTTAATTATTTGTATATTTACTACGTAAGCCACTTAGTGTTCCAAGACTGCTTTTAGTCGTTTTATCATATAACTTAGTCCCACCAAACGCGCTTGCATTGCTTGGAAACCAAATTAATAAAGCAGTTATTGTTATACCAAAACCAGCTTGTATAGCCGATTGTTGAAGTTCAGAAATAAAATAAGACCCTTGCGTCGCTCGGCTAGCCAGTGCAAAAACAGTAAACGTACCTAAAAAAATGCCCGTTACTTTAGCAGCTATAACCGTGACAATGGCTAAAACACTCATTTGAATAGTTAAACCGACCATATAAATAAGCCAACGATTAAATAAATTTTTAGTGCTTTGATACAAAGCAGCGTATATCATTAAAGGGCACAAAGCCATACCGATTTTTACCATTAACTCATTAATAAGCAACATAATACTGGCGGTAATTTGTGGGGATACTTCAGTCATTAAGGCTAAATTAACGCTGGTGATTCCTAAATCAGACGTGTTTTGTGCATGAGTCAATGACGTTAAAGCATTGCTAATAACAAAAGCATCGTGCATTTTTGATAAACCATCTGCCGCCTGCTGTCCTGCGGGTTCAGAGTTGCCTGTTAAACCTTGTAACAACATACCTCTAAATCCAGATAATAACTCCAACGGTGTTTTATCAACACTGATAAGTGCAACTATAAACCCTGTAAAAAATAAATGGTATAACAGTTTTTCAATGCTGGGTGTACCAATAGATGAGTTAATTGCCTTACCAAACATAATGCAATAACCAAAATGAATAACATAAATGACTTCAACCGCGACAGCAATATGAATCACTGATGATACAAAATTTAAATAGGCCTGATCCATCACTACGTTAAATTCGTAACGTACTAGACTAGAAATAAATACAAAGATGGGGTAAGACAAAGAATCCAAATAATAACTCCATTTAAAAAATTAATTTAAAAATTTAAAATAATTAATTTTTACGTTTTTTATATTATTTATATTTATATTTTTTATTTTTTGAAGTTTTTTTATAAAAAATATTATTTTTGCGTAAGTCCTATAACCATCTAACTATAAATAGACACTATGAATTTGATATGAATATATTTAAATCACTTAAAAACTAATTTATAGGCTTATTTAAATTGTTCTTAATTTTTTAAAGATACTTGCGTCTAAAATAAGGATGTATTTTTGTAATAACACATTTCACTGGTATTATTTTATTTATGTCCGGATTCAACATTCACTTTAATTTAGCCACGTGCTTAACATGGCTGCGTATTGCACTGATTCCTGCGGTAGTCGGTGTTCATTATTTACCTGATACTTATTTGAGTGCGTCAGCTAAAAATACAGTATCTATGTTATTATTTGTGTTGGCGGCTTTAACCGATTGGTTTGATGGCTATATCGCCAGAAAATACAACCAATCATCGGCTTTTGGAGCATTTTTAGACCCCGTTGCCGATAAATTAATGGTAGTAGCTGCTTTGTGTGTATTAATGGAAATGGAACGCGTAAATGCAGCCTTGGCTTTTTTAATTATTGGACGCGAACTAACTATTTCGGCACTCCGTGAATGGATGGCCAGCGCTGGTAAACGGGCCAGCGTAGCCGTTAATTCATTAGGTAAGTTTAAAACAATTGCACAAATGCTTGCAATTCCGCTGTTACTTTTTGATGCAACTATAAACACTGTCCCAGTGATGGGCAGTATAACTGCGCTTCAGCATATACACACTCGTCCAATTGGCACTGTATTATTATTAATAGCAGCATTATTAACCATATTATCTATGGTGTACTATTTTCAATTGGCTGCAAAAGCCTTGCGAATTAACTAACTATGAGTCTTCCTGCTTCTTTACCTACATCAGAGCAATTTGTTGATTTTTTTCGCAGTGTTGCACCTTATATTCATGCATTTCGTGGTGAAACTTTTGTAATTGGATTTGGAGGCGAGTTGGTTCAAGCTGATAAATTAAATGCATTGGTACAAGATTTATCACTGATTCATGTGTTAGGTATTCGTTTAGTCATTGTGCATGGTAGCCGTCCACAAGTAGACGAGCAGCTACGTTTAAAAGGTTTAACTCCTAACATTGTCGGGGCACACCGTATTACTGATTTAGCTGCTTTAGAATGTGCTAAAGAAGCCGCCGGAGAAATTCGCTTAGACATTGAAGCTTTGTTTAGCCAAGGCTTACCCAACACGGCTATGCAAAATGCACGGGTACGAGTGATTGGCGGTAATTTTGTAACCGCACGTCCTTTAGGCGTTGTCAATGGTATTGATTATCAACATACTGGTTTGGTACGTAAAGTCGATGCCGATGCCATTCGTATGGTATTGGCTAATAATAGCGTAGTATTGATTTCGCCCTTAGGATTTAGCCCTACTGGTGAAGCTTTTAACCTTAGTATGGAAGACATTGCTGCCCATACAGCTATTGCACTAAAAGCGGATAAGTTAATGTTTTTAACTGAAACGCCTTCATTACGTGATGAGCAAGGCTGCATTATCACCGAACTCAAGCACGATTCAGCACAACGTATGTTAGATGCTGGGCTTATTCCACCCGTTGAAGCCGAGTATTTGTATTATTTATTAAAAGCCTGCAAAGGTGGTGTTGAGCGGACGCATTTAGTCCCATTTGAACAAGATGGTGCTTGTTTGCTGGAAGTATTTACTCATGATGGTATTGCTACCATGGTAACGGAACAGGCCCTTGAAAAACTACGCTTGGCTACTAATGACGATGTCGCTTCAATTTTAAGTTTGATTGAACCGCTCATTGCTGATGGTACTTTAGTAAGCCGTGGTGCAGAAGTCATTGAACGCGACATTGAGTTATTTAGTTTATTGGAACATGATGGCAAAGTATTTGGTTGTGCTGCACTGTACATTCACAGCCAAAATATGGGTGAAATGGCTTGTTTAACCGTAAGTGTGCAAGCTCAAGGTACGGGCGACGGTGAACGTATTTTGCAACACATTGAACAACGTGCCAAATCAGCAGGATTAAACCGCTTATTTGTATTGACTACGCGCACGATGCACTGGTTTTTAAAGCGAGGTTTTAAGCCTGCTACTTTAGACCAACTGCCGCTTGAACGACAAGCTAGCTATAACCGTGGACGCAATAGTCAAATATTAATTAAGGCCTTGTAATTACTTTTTGTTTAAAGCATTTTTTGTTGTACTGTTTGTTTTTTTAACAGTATTTTTATCTTTGCCTTTGTCTTTGTCTTTATTTTTATTTGACTTATCTTTATTGGGCTTATCTTTAATTATTTTATCCTTAAATGTTTTATCTTTAGATGTTTTATCCTTAGATGTTTTAGTAATGAGTAATTTATTAAAATTTTTATTTAAATGATTAGCTTTATCAGCCTTATTATTTTTATCTGATTGATTAGACGGCTTATTTTTAGAAGAATTTTTTAAATTTTTAGAGTTTTTAGAGTTTTTAGAGTTTTCTAATATATTTTCTACATTTTCTACTTCTTTTTCATTAGATTTTTTAGCATATTTTTTATTAATTTTTTTATCAGATTGTATGGGTTCAGGTATCGGTGCTATAACCATGGGGGCATCGTATGGTGCGTAATAGCTTAAAGTAGCCCCAGTTCGTAATTTAGTACCACGATTCCATTGTTGTAAATTAGTAACACTAATATTAGCACGGTCAGCAATTTTTGCCCAAGTATCTTTTTTATACACAGTTAATGAACGGCGTACTAATTCAGGTGCTAAGTTAATTTTTGCATTGTCTAAATTAGCAGAAATATTAGCAGTTTGTAAGTCATAATTGACTTTAGGCACAATTAATGTTGAGCCTGCTTTTAATAACATACGTGCTGGAATATTGTTAATTTCACGCAGTAACCGTTCATTCAATCCGTACCGTTTTGCTAAATCTGTAGGCCGTTCAGTGCCTGATAAAGTGACTGTAGTCCAAGAAGAAAGGCTTCCTTTGTAATCAGACAATGATTGGTTAAAAAGCGATAGCCTATCGGTGGGGAGTAAAATTTCTGGGCTATGTATTCCTAAAATGACTGGTTTTTTAAAGCTAGGGTTTAATGCTTTAAACTCGTTTAAACTCATACCTGCAAATTTAGCTGCAAGGCTTACATCAATATCACGGTTCTTAATTACGCTAGTAAAGTAAGGTGTATTCGCTAAAGGTGTGAGTTGAATACCGTAAGCAGCTGGGTCTTGAATAATATTTTTGATAGCTTGAAATTTAGGTACATAATTAGAGGTTTCATCGGGCATATTTAATGACAAATAATCAGTAGACAAGCCTTTAGCACGGTTTTTGTTAATCGCTCGCTGTACTGACCCTTCGCCCCAATTGTAAGCAGCCAGTGCTAAATGCCAATCACCGAACATAGAGTGTAATTTTTGTAAATAATCTAAGGCAGCACGGGTACTTTCAACGATACCACGTCGTTCATCAAGCCAAACATTTTGTTTCAAATTAAAATGCTTTCCGGTTGCTGGCATAAACTGCCAAATACCCACTGCTTTAGCACTGGAAATCGCTTGCGGATTAAACGCACTTTCTATAAACGGTAATAAAGCAATTTCACTGGGCATATTTCGGCGTTCTAATTCTTCTACAATATAAAATAAATACTGCTTACCTCGTTCAGTCATACGTGCCATATATTCGGGTTGTCTAGCGTACCACAGTGTTTTATGAGTCGCTAATGGTGTGTCAAGCGTAGGTATTGCAAATCCTCGCCGTATTCTTTCCCATAAATTACCATCAGCTTGAGCGGGTTCTAAAGTATTTAAACCAACATCAGATGTAGAATCTAAACCAATATTTAAAGAATCATTAATTAATTCAGTAGCAGGATAATTAGTTTCTGGAACAAGCTCATTAGAAATAGGCTTATTATTATTAATTATATTATCATTAATTGTATTATCATCAATATTTGGTGATGTATCGGCAATATTAAGTGCTTTAGTAATACTATCTGGATTAATAGGGATTATATTGTGTGAAGATGGGTTTGAAAGTGTTAATGATAAAGTTTGCGTATGGCCTACAGACTGAATAAATAGGACACCAGTTATTAGTGTTATAAATGTTTTAAAGTGCATAAAATTAGTTATTTTTCGTTTATTGAGTTATATAATTTGTACTTGTATTTATATTTTTACTTATATTTATATTATAAGTAGTACTATCATTAATACCGTCATTAATACCGTCATTAATAGTATGATTTATATTATAAATAATATAATAAATAATCCTATGAACAAGAATTTAAATATTATTGTGAGTGCATTATTGTGAGTACAATTGATTACTATTAATATTATTATTATTTTAATCTCAAAACAGCGATGTTAAATAGACTACTAAAACAAATAACCATTTTATGTACATTTCAGCCCCACCCAAAATAGATACGCCTGATTCTAGTTCTGATAATCAATTATCAACTACGCCTTTGCCAAAAGTAATTTATTACTTAGGCTTAGTTAGTTTATTAACGGATATATCATCAGAAATGGTCACTTCCATTTTGCCAGTTTTTTTGTATTCAGTATTAAATTTACCTGCTTTACAGGTTGCTTTTATTGATGGTTTATATCAAAGCGCTGTCGCAGTGATACGTTTATTAGCCGCTCATTGGGCTGAACGCTGGCAACGTGTAAAATTTATTGCGCTGTGTGGTTATGCTTTGTCTTTTATCGCTAAATTGTTGTTATGGCTTAGTTTAAGTTATGGTTTTATTGCAGTGCTGCTTAGTTTATTATTAGATCGTTTAGGTAAAGGTATTCGCACTGCTCCGCGTGATACTTTAATTGCTAATCAAGTGAATCGTTACACCTTGGGTAGAGCATTTGGTGTTCACCGTACTATGGATGCGTTTGGTGCATTGGTGGGGCCCTTTTTAGCCAGTGCTTTACTGGCCTATTATAACGAACGGTATGATTTACTTTTTTTAATCAGTGCAGTGTTTGGTTTATTGGGCTTATTGGTATTAATTTTAAAAGTACCTAACTCTGTACCCAGTTCTGTATCCAGTACTTTAACTGCAAAAACCTTGGTAAATACCGATACATTTTCAAATATATCCTTATGGCAACGTACAATAATATTATGCAAACAAACGGCTTTTATGCGATTAATAGTTGTAGCAGTACTATTAAATACATTTACTTTAAGTGATGGCTTGTTTTATTTGTCAGTACAACAACAACTCAATATTCCTAATTATACGGTTGCATTAATGTTTGGTATCGCCGCAGTAAGTTTTATGTTGAGTGCCTATTTATTTGGTAAAAAAGCTGATAATCAAGGAATAGGTTTTATATTTGCTTGGGCATACGGTGGTTTATTGCTGATTTATATTGCTTGGACGATTTTCTTAAATTTAAATAATACAACTAATACTACAATTAATAGTATAACCAATGAATATTTTTTTAATGAATATTTTTTTAATTTTAAACTATCAGAGCTATCGGAGTATTATCGATACGGCATTGCAATATTAGTTACGCTATTAATAGGTTTGTTTTATGGTGCAACCGATGGCGTTTTAATAGCTGCCTTGGCAAAAGAATGCCCACGTCAATACCTTACATCAGGCTTAGCTTTATACACGACACTTTTGAGTTTAGCTAAATTTTTATCGTCTTTATTTTATGGTTGGATATGGCAAACTTATGGTACTACGATAGCATTTGTTTGTTTTACGCTAGGATTAGCCCTGTGTTCTTTGGTATCTATTTATTTTTGGAATAACAAATCAAATAAAAAATTAACTTTAACTAATGACTCAAATTAATTTATATTGATTTATATTTATTATTTAGCTTATATTTATTTAGCTTATATTTAGCTTATTTTTTTACAGTAAGATTATTTTTTATTTTTGCTTACTCTTCATTTATTATTTATTATTTATTGAGGATTTTACTTATGGTACTTCGTTTACATTCACCAGCATTGCCAGTCACTTTATTGACTAGACAATCACTATTTAAAACGGTATTAATAATATTTTTTTTGATTGTTTTGCTTCATTATCCCTCTATTACATCAGCCAATACAGACCTGCCTGTATTGTCTATTAAACAAACAGCAGCGATTATTGCCCAGAAAAAAACACCTTATGCACTGGTTGCTAAGGCATCTAGTACAAACGATCAGATAGTTGATTTAGTGACTTTAAACCCCACTACTTTAAAACCAACTGCCCGTGGTATGGTAGATAATTTGGCTTGTTTACGTTTACATGGTGCAGAAAACGGTGATTTTATTTGTTCTAACAGCATGAAAAAGAATGTACTAGGTATACTTGATTATGGGCCATTAAACAGCACGTGGTATTCGGCTGATTTAAAAAAATCAGTGATGTTTCCTATAGATAAAACCAATAAACGCTATAGCCGTGCAAGAATTTCCAAAGATGGTACTGCAATGGCGTGGACTAACTTTACCAGCAATGCTGGTTATGCAGACAGTGGTATGGGGTATAAATTTTCGACTGTGACTTATGTTGGGCAAATTATTGACGATAAACCTGTTCAAACTAATTTAGAACAATGGACTCTTTTTAAAGACAAGGTTAAAGTATCGGCTGAAGATTTAAATTATTGGGGCGTTACTTTTCATCCCAATAACAGTAAACAATTTTTAGTCACTGCTTCTTTTCAGGGGGTTCACTACCTAGCCCAAGGTGATATGAATACCCAACAAATGAATATTATTTATTCTGGCGTTGAATGCCCCTCTTATTCGCCTGATGGAACACGAATTGCTTTTAAAAAACGGCTAACTTCTACTACGTGGGCACCGGCTATTTTAGAATTAAGTACCTTCAAAGAAACAGTATTTAATCAATTGGCTTATTCAGTAGATGATCAAATTGATTGGTTAGATTCACAAACACTCATTTATGAAATGATGGAAGTCCCACTTATTGGCCGTACCCAAGTTAATTTGCACACCTTAAATATCGCCGCTTTAATTAAAAATCCTGATAAAGCTTTTATAGCACGGTCTAATTTATGGTTAAAAAATGCCCGTTCAGCTGCGGTATTTAAACCCGCAATACGTACAATTAAATCATAAAATTAGCGGCTTTAAACCCTTGCTCAAACGCTTCTTCAAATATAGAGTAACCCGCCCAGTCGCTATGTGCAAATTGCAACTTTGGCATAGCGGGTTGCGTTAAAAACGATATATTTTCTCTTGTGCGTGGTACAGGTGTTGCCATCGCATGGCCGTAACGGGTAATGTTCACTACTTTAGCATGCTCATAAATATCACCGTGTACCTGCGACAACTCTTGTAATACCTTGTCGCGTGCCTGCTGCCAAGGTAAAGCCAGCAATGTTTTTTTTGCTGCCAGTGATGTGCCATAGGTACTGTAATGCGTCAATACCGTAGCTTTAGGCATAGATACCGCTTGATGGCTTGCATTAACATAGCCTAAACTGGTGTTAGAAAAAGACCTTTCTTTATAAATGACATTGTCCCAAGCCATATCAGGTGCAGTGCCTGCCGTTCTAATATCAATGCGTAAATTAGTGTCGCACCAAATATTAGCAACACTCCAAGCGGAGTATTGAATGGCTCTGGCGTGGTCTATTAAATTTTTTGAGGGATTAACAATCACACGTGATGCAATAAAGGCTGGCAAAGCCACAATGGCTTGAGGGGCTTCATAACGCTCTAATTGTTGTGATAACACGTTTAATACATCTACTTCTACGCGGTTACGCAACACTTCAATCCGTACAACAATGCGGTCAGTCTTTAGGCGTTCATTGAATAGCGGTTTAGACAAGGCCTGTGTTAAAAATGCGTTGCCTTGCGGCCAAGTTAATACGGGTAAATTATCATCATTAGACGCTTGATATGGCAGATTAAAGCCGTGCCGCGCTGCAAAATAATGGATGCCCGCCCATGCACTCACGGTATTTAAGTCACCACCATAATCATCGCGACAACAATAATCTAAGTACCACAATAAATGTACATCATTTAAACCATTTTCATTTAAATATTGTGCAAATGTTAAAGTATGTAAATTAAACAATGCTATATTTTTAGGGTCTGTATTTTGTATAGTGTGTATATTGTATTGATTCGGAATATTAAATTGCTTTGTTTTTCTCCATACTGCTACTAATTCAGAAAATCGTTGGTACTGTAACAAAGTAGTTTTTGATACGCCTTGCAAAGGCAGTAAGCCTTGTTGCCATTGTCCTTGAAAAAATAAGCGTTCTTGTGGGCTATGACATAAAAAAGCTTCATCATACACCCATCGTCCAGATATTCGTTTGCGAATATTTAACTCTTCTAATAAACTTTGTAAAGCAGGCATAGAGTCATTGGGGGCGGGTAAATAATGTGCACCTAAAGGGTGGATGATGCCATTAATAGCAGCTCCTCTAGCATTACCGCCCGAAGTGTTTGCTAATTCTAGTACGATAAAATCATCGCGACCTATTTGATTTAATTGTCTGGCTGCCGACAACCCAGCAACACCCGCACCTGCGATAATACACCCTGTACGAATAATACGATTTTTTGTAAATGACTGGGTTTGAAGGTTGCGTAAATAATGGCCTCTTTGCATTGTTTCGTGAAGGTAACTGCCTGCTATATCGATTTGATTAGTTGGCGTATCATAATGGCAAGCAGTCAGTTTTGAAGCAACAAGGCTAATTAAAGGTGTAGCGATAAAACATCGGCGACTAATCATAGTAACTTAAAAACAATTTAACAATTTTAATAATTGTAATAATTTAATAATTTAATAATTTAATAATTTAATAATTTAATAACTTACTTAATAGCTTTTTAATAACTTAATAACTTAACAATTTAACCACTTAATATACAGCGTATGCATTTTAATAATTTTTTACCCACTGTGTCTACACAAGGTTCACCACACTATTATTCACTTAGTTTAGCTGATGAATTAGCTACTCAACGTTTAGGTGCTTATTTATCTACTCATATAAAACCAGGGTTTAATCTGTATTTACAAGGCGATTTGGGTACGGGAAAAACAACATTAACCCGTGCTATCTTACGATCTTTAGGCGTTAAAGGAACATTACGCAGCCCTAGTTATGCTTTACTAGAACCATACGAGATAGCCTGTTTAGAGCAGCATCACCCTAATACAGGTGCATTGTTACACCATTTTGACTTTTATCGCTTAGACCAGCAGCCCTTAGCATGGAAAGAAGCAGGTTTTGCCAGTGCATTTGAAACGCCTCATGCCACTGTCGTAGAATGGCCCGAGTACGCCGAAGGATTACCCAGACCCACTATATTAATTGCTTTGCAGCATAGGGGCGATTGTAGAGTAGCTAATATTGAGTCATATATTGACTTAAATACGTACTTGACCTTGACCCAATACAATCCATTTTAAGCTAGTCAAACCCTCTAAACCAACTGGGCCACGGGCGTGAAACTTATCCGTACTGATACCAATCTCCGCACCCAACCCATATTCAAAACCATCGGCAAAGCGTGTACTGGCATTAACCATAACGCTGGCTGAATCAACATCACGTAAAAACTGCATAGCATGTTGGTGATGCGTAGTTAAAATAGCCTCGGTGTGTTGTGATGAATAATAATTGATATGCTGAATAGCAGCAGATACATTTTCAACTATTTTGACACTAATAATGGGAGCAAGGTACTCTTCAAAATAATCTTGTTCATTGGCAAGTGTTAATATTAAAGCACTTAATTCGGTAGAATTGTTATCTTCGTTTTTTTTCTCGTTTAACAATGCAAAACTATCGGGACAACAACGCATTTCAACACTTTTTTTAGCAAAAATAGCCGCTATTTTAGGTAAAAATTCATCGGCTGATTGTTTGGCAACCAGTAAACTTTCTGTTGCATTGCACGGGCTGTATTTATGTGTTTTAGCATTGTCTACTATTTGAACCGCTTCGTTTATATCACAAGGATAATCAACATAGCTATGACAATTGCCGTCTAAGTGTTTAATCACAGGGACTTTAGCATCACGCATCACGCGTTCTATTAATTGTTTACCGCCGCGTGGAATAATAACATCAATAAAATCAGGCATAGCAATTAACTCGCCGACTGCCGCACGGTCTTGTGTAGGCACTAACTGTACTGCGTCAATGGGTAAAGATTCAGCGTGTAATGCTTGTGTGATTAATGCGGCTAAAGCACGGTTGGTATGTACCGCCTCTGAACCGCCTCGTAAAATACACGCGTTACCGCTTTTGATAGATAAAATCGCTGCCTCAATCGTTACATTAGGACGGCTTTCATAAATCATACCAAATACTCCTAAAGGTACACGCATTTGCCCTACTTGTATGCCTGTAGGACGACGCTTCATATTGATGATTTCACCAATCGGGTCAGGCATAGCCGCTAGTTGCTCACACCCTAACGCCATTGTATTTAGAACAGAATCCGTTAATTTTAAGCGGTCAATCATCGGTGCAGATAAATGTGCCGTAGTAGCTGCCGCTATATCTTTAGCATTTTCGTTTATTAATAAGGCTCGTTCGGTACGCAATAAATCCGCCAAGGTAAGTAAAGTATTATTTTTACTTAAAGTAGTAGCCGATGCCATTAATCGGCTAGCAGTACGGGCTTTTTGTCCTAATAAACGCATTAATGTTGTTATATTCTGTTCAGTATTTTGATTGAGTTGGGCTACTTGAGTTACATTAATATTCATAAGCGTTTTATAGGCGTTTAATATGCGGTTTTATTTGTAATAGGTATATCTTTATGAGAAATTTGGTAATGTTCAAATAGCACTGATACAAGAAATTTAATAATTAAGAAGTAACCAGTAAAATTAACAGGCTACTGCACCACTATAAATATTATAAAAGTTAAAATTTAACATTACCAGAAATTTTACTGCATATATTTTGCTGCGTATAAAAACAAATCATAAAAATACTTGTTTTATATTTTTATATTTTTATATTTATTTTTATATTTATTTTTTATTTTTTATTAAATGATTATTACAAATGAATATTACCTTAAATTTTGCAGTGCCCAGTCATACAATGAGTGCTGCTGCACTCGTCAAACAACTGCCTTATTTAACAGCGTTATTAACGCATTTTTATACACCGTCTAAACCTTCACTACAATTAACACTGAATAAATTATCACTGAATAAAGCAGCCGATTATACTGTTTATGTTTATGCAGCTACAGTTACTGTACAACGTTCTCATATTAGTTTAGATGCTTTACCTAGTATGGCTGAAAACCAGCAAACTGCACTACAAAAACAGTTGGCTGATGTGTCTGAACAGTTTAAAGCTGACGGCTTAATATTTACGCCCGTTCACTTACTTTTAGCAAAAAATGATGTAAAAAACGATGTAAAAGACAATAAAAAAATTACTGATATAAAAAATACTAAAACAACCGCATTAGGTACGTTTAACTTAAGTATTGATTTGCCTAACCCCGCTCAATTTATTGGACGCGATATTGCCTGTGCATTACTAAGAGAATCCGATTCATCAAGTACAAAAATTATTCGACAATTTATAAATACTGTACAAATGAGTTTATATCAAACCCCTATAGATTCAGGTGTAAACAGCGTATGGTGTTGTAATAAAGTGGGCAATGACACTTTAACGCAAGCGTGGTTAAATGGGGGAATAGATGACTGGTGGTTGGCTTTACGCGACTGGGACAACGACCTAAACACACACTTTAAAATCAATTATTTAGAAAAAAATGCAACACAATTACAATTAATATTCAGTGATTGTTTTATCACAGTGCCATTAAAACGGCGTAGACCGTGGCAATTTTGGCAACAACCGATTAATTTGGTTAAGCTACTAGAGATGCGTTTAAATCAATATTGATATTAATCTGTGCTTGATAATTGATAGTTAATAGTTAATAGTTAATAGTTAATGATTGATATTATTAATTTATGATAAATGATTTATGATTAAACTTGTATTCATACATATTGCCCACATTGTTTATAAACAGTACCACTAATAATAGACTTATTTAGACTTACTTAAATTGTTTTTTGAAAGCACACCATGATTGCCCAAGAACTTGAACTCACTTTACAAAAAGCATTTATTGATGCCAGTAATGCACGCCATGAGTTTGTTACCACTGAACACTTACTGCTGGCTTTGATGGACAATGCCTCAGCAGCACCTATATTGCTTGCCTGTGCAATGAATTCAAGTGAATTACGCCATGCACTGACTCATTTTATTGACGACAATACCCCCCGTGCATCTGGTACAGACAGTGTTGAAACACAACCTACAATGGGGTTTCAGCGCATTATGCAACGCGCCATGATGCACGTACAAACCAGTGGAAAAACTAAAGAAGTTCGTGGTGATAATGTTTTAGTTGCTATTTTTGGCGAAAAAGATAGCCATGCGGTTTACTTTATGCATCAACAAGGCATTACTCGCTTAGATGTTGTTAATTACATTGCACACGGAACGACTAAAAATAAAGATGATACTATTAGTCCTGTTGCACAAGGTACTGCTGCTACGCCGCAAGATGCCGATAAAACAAAAAAAGTAGATAAAAATGACCCTTTACTATTGTTTACACACAACCTAAATGAATTAGCCAACAATGGCAAAATTGACCCTTTAATTGGACGTGATGCTGAAGTTGAACGAGTGATTCAAGTACTATGCCGTCGCCGTAAAAATAATCCTTTGTTAGTCGGTGAAGCAGGTGTAGGAAAAACGGCTATTGCTGAAGGTTTAGCATGGCGAATTACACAAAATGATGTACCTGATATATTGGCAGAGTGCCAAATATTTTCACTAGATATGGGGGCTTTGTTAGCAGGCACTAAATACCGTGGTGAT
The DNA here is from genome assembly GCA_041170585.1 of Pseudomonadota bacterium. Lineage (GTDB taxonomy): Bacteria > Pseudomonadota > Gammaproteobacteria > Burkholderiales > Burkholderiaceae_C > JBDLSY01. Next base: position 16,603 of record JBEDNN010000040.1, read on the forward strand.
TTTGAAGCACGTTTAAAAGCGGTATTAAATGCCGTATTAGACGATGCTAAAGCCGTATTATTTATTGATGAAATTCATACGATTATTGGTGCAGGTTCATCAAGCGGTGGTACTTTAGATGCAAGTAATTTATTAAAACCGGTATTGTCTAGTGGACGCTTAAAATGTATTGGTGCAACTACGTTTAATGAATACCGAGGTGTTTTTGAAAAAGACCATGCACTGACTCGTCGTTTTCAAAAAATAGAAGTCGTGGAACCCACAATTGCTCAAACCATTCAAATTTTACGGGGTTTAAAAACGCGTTTTGAAGATCACCATGGTATCAAATACAGTGCTGCCGCCATTACCAGTGCCGCAGAATTATCAGCCAAACACATTACTGACCGGCATTTACCTGACAAAGCCATTGATGTGATTGACGAAGCAGGGGCAGCACAACGTATATTGCCTAAATCTAAACAAAAGAAAATAATTGGTAAGCTAGAAATTGAAGAAGTTATCGCTAAAATTGCCCGCATTCCACCTGCCAGCGTAAATGCTGATGATAGATCTAAACTCGCCACTTTAGAACGTGATTTAAAAAATATAGTGTTTGGACAAGACCCCGCAATTGAAGCTTTGTCTTCCAGTATAAAAATGGCTCGTTCAGGGCTAGGCAAAGACAATAAGCCGATTGGGGCTTTTATGTTTAGTGGCCCAACAGGTGTCGGTAAAACCGAAGCAGCTAAACAATTAGCCTACACTTTAGGCATTGAGCTGTTACGTTTTGACATGAGCGAATATATGGAAAGGCATACGGTAAGTCGCTTAATTGGTGCCCCACCGGGTTATGTCGGCTTTGACCAAGGTGGTTTATTAACCGAAGCAATCATTAAAAAGCCCCATTGCGTATTATTGCTTGATGAAATTGAAAAAGCACATCCTGATGTGTTCAATATACTTTTACAAGTGTTGGACAATGGTAATTTAACCGATAGCAACGGCCGTAAAACTGATTTTCGTAATGTGATAGTGATTATGACTACCAATGCAGGTGCAGAATCTTTGCAGCGTTCCGTCATTGGATTTACTAATTCGCGCGAATCCGGTGATGAAATGGGCGATATTAAGCGGGCTTTTAGCCCAGAGTTTCGCAATAGATTAGATGCTATTATTAGCTTTAAACCACTGACACAACATATTATTTTACGTGTAGTCGATAAATTTTTGATGACGCTAGAAGACCAATTGCATGCCAAAAAAGTAGACGCTGTATTTACTGATTCGCTACGTGCACATTTAGCTAAAAAAGGATTTGACCCTTTAATGGGGGCACGTCCAATGCAAAGATTGATTCAAGACACAATCCGCAAGGCTTTAGCCGATGAATTATTATTCGGAAAATTAATTTACGGCGGCAAAGTAGTGGTTGATATAGATCATACAGATGCTATTTGTCTAACATTTTCCGACCTTATTACCCTCAAACAGAGTAAGCATGCGGAAAAATTAAGCAATGAGGCCGATGAATTAATCGCTTAATTTAAGTAGTGGTTGTCTCGCTTGTTGTCAAAGCTTGTTGTTAAAAATGCCTTGTTTACTTGATTACCATACCAAACAACTGACCTGCTGCCGCACTAAACAACATAGCTAACACACCCCAAATTACTACACGTATAGCAGCAGTGAGTAAAGCTCTTTTATGGTGTATACCGCCCGCTTTGGCTGCAATAAGCCCTAAAAATGCTAAAAATAAAACGGTAGTTACCATAATTGCTATCGCTGGTGCGATTTGAATATAAAACCAAGACACACTAAACACAGTCAAAATGGGCAGTGCAGCCCCCACACTAAATGCCAATGCCGATGATACCGCCGCTTGTATCGGTTTAGCACGCAATGTTTCAGTAATGCCCAACTCATCTCTAGCATGTGCACCCAAAGCATCGTGTGCCATTAATTGTGTTGCCACCATATTTGCCGTAGCGGCATCTAAGCCACGGGCTTGATAAATAGCCGCTAACTCTTCATGTTCATGCTCTGGGTCTGCCAACAACTCGGCTTTTTCTTTGGCTAAATCAGCATCTTCAGTATCGCTCTGGCTGTGTACAGAAACATACTCACCTGCTGCCATACTCATAGCCCCTGCGACTAAACCTGCAAGCCCTGTCAGTACAATTGTTTGTGGGTTTGCACCCGAAGTAATTAGGCCTAGCATCAGGCTGGCTGTTGAAATAATACCGTCGTTAGCACCTAATACTGCGGCACGTAACCAGCCAATACGCTCTGTTTGATGATTTTCTAAATGCCGCATTATAAAAAACTTTCCACTACATCATTTAAAAAACGATTGCCCAAAGCGGTCGGACATACCCATGTGGGTGAATAGTTTTTCACGCCATTATTTGAATGCACCATTATATTGAGTAAACCTTTTTCTTGTAATTGAGATAAGTTTTTTTGAATACGCATTAATGGCTGCCCTGTACGTTCGGTGAACCAAGCTAAATCAAAACCCTCTTGTAAACGTAAAGTATTTAACATAAACTCAAATGGTAATTCTTCTATTGATACTGCTTGTTTTGATTGCATAAACGGGTGGTTTAAAGCAAGCACATCAAGCGGTGTCATACTTGCTTCTAAATAGGCTTTAGGGTGTTTATGTTTAACCGTGCGTACAATCCGGTTTGGAAAACTAATTTTTCCGTGTGCCCCCGCACCAATACCGACATAATCACCAAAAGACCAATAATTTTGATTGTGCTGACACCGTTGGTTTAATTGAGCATACGCACTGGTTTCATAGTGTATAAAACCAGCCGCTTTTAACTGTTCATCAACCGCTATTTGCATATCGGCACAACTGTCCTCATCAGGTAAACGCGGCGGGTAACGGTTAAAATAAGTATTCGGTTCTAAGGTTAAGTGATACGCACTTAAATGGCCTACGCCTAACTGTAATGCTTGTGTGATATCGCTTTCGGCTTGGGCAAGCGTTTGATTGGGTAAACCATACATTAAATCAATATTTACACGCGATACCGCTTCAACGGCCATCTCAACGGCATAACGGGCTTGATAGCCATCATGAATACGCCCAATGGCTTGTAAATGTTGCTGATTAAACGTTTGTACGCCAATGGATATGCGATTAATGCCTGCAGCTGCAAAATCAAGTAAGCGACTGGCTTCAACAGTACCAGGATTGGCTTCTAAAGTAATTTCTGCATCGGCTTCTAGGGGTAGACGCGCCCGAATGCCTGCCAACAAAGTATCTAAAGCCTGTGGACGCATTAAACTGGGTGTACCACCGCCGATAAATATACTGTATATACGCCGTCCCCAAATATGCGGTAACTCATATTCTAAATCTCGCAACAAAGCCTGAATATAAGTGGCTTCCGTGTGTTCATCGACCGTATTTGACTGCAATGATGCACCATATTCATGCGAATTAAAATCACAATAAGGACATTTACGCACACACCAAGGCCAATGAATGTACAACGATAAGGGCGGTAAGGCGGTTAAATTAACCGTTGAATTTGCCTGATGATGATTTGCGGTCAGTCCGCCAATGCTTGAAATCGGAATAAACACGGTTTGATTCATATTGCACCTTTTAGGTTTACCAAATCGTATGAATGAGTTGTAACATTTGTTGCATTGCTACACCACGATGGCTTAATGCTGATTTTTCGGCCATTGTCAAAGTGGCAGCACACCGTTGAGTCTTAGTACATATAAACAAAGGGTCATAACCAAAACCATTATTCCCGTTTAATGTGTGTGCAATATGTCCGTGCCAACGCCCAGTTGCAACTAAAGGTTCAGGGTCTTGCGGTGTTTTTATTGCGACTAATACGCATATAAAATAAGCCTGTCTGTCTATAAGGTCATTCGCACCGAGGGCATTTAATTCAAATAAAAGTTTTGTATTATTTGCATCAGACGCTGAAATATCCATAGAATGCGAACCCGCATACCGTGCCGAATAAACACCTGGGGCATTGCCTAACGTTTTCACACACAAGCCTGAATCATCAGCCAAACTAGGTAGCCCAGAGTGTGTAGCCGCATGCCGTGCCTTAGCCAAAGCATTTTCAATAAAAGTCGTATGAGGTTCTGGACACTCGGGAATATTCCAGTGTGATTGCGGGTAAATTTGCCAATTTAAAGGTTCAAATAACTTTGAAAATTCGGCTAATTTTCCAGTATTATGGCTGGCCAATACAATATCATTATTATTAAGCATAACATTCATACAGTCAGCACCGCCATTTGTGCATCACGAATATATGTAATGCCTACCGCTGCATAATCTAATAGTTGGTTCAATTCTGCACGGCTAAACGCAGCGCCTTCGGCTGTTCCTTGCACCTCAATAATATTGCCTGCACCGTTCATTACCACGTTTACATCGGCATCACACTGGCTGTCTTCTGCATAGTCTAAATCACACAAACACTGTCCCTGCACAATGCCCACCGATACCGCAGCAATTGAATCACGAATCGGATTGTGCGGTAAATTTAAAGTGTTGATTGCATCAACCAACGCCACATAAGCCCCACTAATTGCAGCAGTGCGTGTACCGCCATCGGCTTGTAATACATCGCAGTCTAAATGTATCGTACGCTCGCCCAAAGCATCAATATCCACCACAGCCCGCAACGCTCTCCCAATTAAGCGTTGAATTTCTTGAGTACGGCCACTTTGCTTGCCTTTTGCAGCTTCACGCTCACTGCGGGTATGCGTTGCCCGTGGCAGCATGCCATATTCGGCAGTCAGCCAGCCGCCCTTACCTTTGCGGTGTGGTGGCACTTTATCAATGATACTCGCCGTACACAATACCTTGGTATGACCAAAACTGACTAATACAGAGCCTTCAGCATGCATCGTAAATTGACGTTGAAAAGTAATGGGTCGCATTGCGGTTACAGCACGTTGATGCTGGCGGGTAAACTGTGTATTCATTGATATTAATTCCGTGGGTAGTGGTACAAATAGAACTTTGATAATGGTAGATTTTTATGTCAATACTTTATACTGAATGATTATATTTAATAATAAACAGTCTAGTCACTAATTCGTGCATAGTATCGGACTTTGAAAATGACAATGTTTTTCTAGTATATCTCCCCAGCCATTGCCTTATAGTATTATTCCATCGCTCCATATGGTTTGTTTCACCTGATTCTTTGCCTACTGATTGGTGAAAACCACTTGTAATAATAGTATCGTAAGGCTTCCAAAAATCACTAAAAGTTTTACCTCT
>JBEDNN010000041.1:0-10739 GCA_041170585.1 Pseudomonadota bacterium
TTTAAATATTAGGTATTGCTACTTAAAAATAGTTATTGTGTTTTTTATCTTACGCAAGCTTTATTTTGCTAAGAAAATTTTAGAAATATATACTTTAACCATATTAAAGTAGCAATGCCAAATATTAATTACAATACATTAAATTACAGTGCATCAACATTAATTAATTTTACGTTTTTGGTGCAACTGATAAGCCAACACGCTGAATACCAGCTTGTTTTAAAGTGTCCATTACCGTTAAAACATGGTTATACAAAACATTTTTATCGGCAGAGATAACAACTGGACGATTTTCACCCGACTGCATTCTACTCAATGCCAAACTTGAGACATTGTCTATAGTCGTGGGCTGCTCTAAAAAACGACTAAGATCACGGTCTATTAACTGTAATTGTCCGTTTGATTGAATCACTATTTCAATAGCGATAGAAGGGTTGCCGCTGACTTGACTAACTTGTGGTAAATCAACTGTACTAGTGGGTGACGTTAAGGGGCTAGTCACCATAAAAATAATCAATAAGACGAGCATAACATCAATATAAGGAACTACATTAATGTGGCTATTTAAGCGGCGTGGACGGTTTGGACGGCGTTCAGACATAATACCTAACTTTATATTAATATTAATAGTATTTAACGTGATTGACGTTGCAAAATATTTAAAAACTCATCAACAAATGTGTCAAAACGGCCTGCCATAGTATCGACTTCAGCAGCATAACGATTATAAGCAACCGTTGCTGGAATGGCAGCAAATAATCCAATCGCTGTCGCAACCAGTGCTTCAGCAATACCTGGTGCAACATTAGCCAAGGTGCTTTGTTGCACATTGACTAAGCCACGAAAACTATTCATAATGCCCCAAACTGTTCCAAATAAACCGATATAGGGCGAAACACTACCGACACTTGCTAAAAAAGGCAAACCTTTGTCTAAGTTAGCCATCTCACGACCATGGCCTGCTTGCATGGCACGCCTTGCCACATCTAGCCATAAAGCAGGGTCATCTGGGCGACTCTGACGACTTTTTAGATAGGCTTGCATACCTGCCTCAAAAAGACGTGCTAACGGGCTGGATATACTCTTTTTAAGCCCTCTATCTTGCTGTACAGTTTGATATAAAGCGTATAAATCGGTGCCAGACCAAAAAGTCTTTTCAAACAAATCATTTTTAATGCGTGCATTTTTCAGTTGTAACCATTTTTGAATAATAGTCACCCAACTCCACATGGATAGGCCTAACAATAAAAGCATCACAATTTGAACCAAGACACTGGCTTGAAGCACTAAATGAATAATTGATAAGTCTGTTTTCATAAAATATGATAGGGTACTGAACAACTTTAGAACAAGGTATTGTTAAAATTAAACTGATAAAAATTGACAAAAACCGATAAAAACCGATAAAAATTAAGTTACTTATAAAAATAACCTATTAAAATTTAACATTGTCTAAAGTAATTATTACAAGCATAAGCTGCTATAAGGCGTGTTTACTTAATAGGCAATAAAGGGTGTAGGGCATCGTAAACCAAAGCGGGCATTCTTATTGGCTGACTACTGCTTGAATCAATAAACACTAAGCGAATACTACAATCTGCAATTAAAATGTCTTCGCCATTTTTATGACGCATTGCTTTTTGACGCATAGTGCAGCTCACATTTTCAAGCGACTCAATTACAGTATGTATAATCAACTCATCGTCTAAAAAAGAGGGTGAAGCATAACGAATTTGTAAACTTTGTACCACAAATACACCGCCTGTTGCCAGTTTCATTGCGTGTTGTTCAATATTAAAATGACGCAACCATTCAGTTCTAGCGCGTTCAAAAAAGTGAAGGTATTTAGCGTGATACACAATTCCACCTGCATCTGTATCTTCCCAATAAATACGCACAGTACTTTGAAAGACTGCATTTGCGGTCAGTGTATGCGTATCATTGGGTACAGTTGCAGATTCATTTGTACCATTAACAGTAGAGATTAGAGTAGTATTCATTATTATTCCTATCCGTTTTTTAAAAACAATAAAAAGCAATAAAAAGCAATAAAAATTTTAAATTTATAACATTTTAGATGTTTATGCATGACATCAAAAAATTTTAAGTATTATTTATCCTACAGTGGCTGAAGTAAAATAACTCAATCATTATTTTTGCATTTTAAAACCATTTCGTTACATATTGTGCCAATATCAAAACAGCGGTATAGCGAGTTAATTTACCAGCAGCTTGCCATAATAAGCAAGGTAGCCAAGGCAGTTTAAGCCATCCTGCTAACAAGGTCAATGGGTCGCCTATTATAGGTATAAAGCTAAAAAACAACATTTTTGCCCCCATTTTCTCCAACCAGCGTAATGTATTGGGCGACTGTACTACAAATTTTGTATGGGCTGCCATTTTTTGTGCAGTAAACGCTACATAGTAATTAATCATACCACCTAAAGTATTACCAAGCGTTGCTAATACAAGTGTCAAAGTAACTTTATCAGGATTAACATTGATATAAGACAACACCATCACTTCGCTACCTAGGGGCAGTATTGTAGCAGCAGCCATACACCACAAAAATAAAATGGGTAAAGCGTATTCGGGTAAAGATAAAAAATTTGTAATCTGTTCAATCATTACGTTAAACCAAGACATAACAAGCTTTCATAAAACGCCGCATTTATATCAAATAAACAATATTAAATAATACGTATTGCACAAAAGAAAAAACCAACCTTACTAAGGTTGGTTACTATACATTGAGGCGAAGGCCGGAATCGAACCGGCGTAGACGGCTTTGCAGGCCGCTGCATAACCATTTTGCTACTTCGCCACTTATTTTTGATTATTAAGTATAACTTATTTGGAGCGGGAGACGAGGTTCGAACTCGCGACCTCCACCTTGGCAAGGTGGCGCTCTACCAGCTGAGCTACTCCCGCATTGAATGAATAATTATAGTCTTAAAAACGATCAGTGTCAAGATAATATTAAACAAATTACAGTGATTGAGTACATTAACACATCACAGCATTAGTAAATATCTCTTGTACGTCATCTAAATCCTCTAATGTGTCTATTAGCTTTTGCATTTTAATTGCATTATCACCTACCAACTGAACAGGTATTAAAGCTTTCATGACAACTTCAGCTATTTCAGGAATTAATCCTGCTATCGCTAAACTTTCTTTTACCATTGAAAAATTAGATGCTGGACATAGTACTTCTATGATACCTTCATCACCTACTATGATGTCATCGGCACCCGCACTCAAAGCTGCGTCCATTACAATTTCTTCATTAACTGTTGGTGTAAAAAAGAACTGCCCACAATGCTTAAACATAAATACGACGCTGCCATCAGTCCCTAAACTCCCACCGTGTTTAGACAAAGCATGGCGTATTTCGGCGACTGTACGTGTTTTGTTATCAGTCATACAGTCAATAATTAATGCTGCACCACCAACGCCATAGCCTTCATAGCGAATTTCAAGGTAATCAACGCCTTCCATCGTACCAGCCCCACGGTCCACAGCACGTTTAATGTTGTCATTGGGCATATTTGATTCTTTGGCTTTATCAACTGCTATACGCAAACGGGGATTTGTAGCAATATCGCCACCACCTATCTTAGCGGCTACAGTAATTTCACGGATAATTCGTGTCCAAATTTTGCCACGCTTTTCATCTTGCCGCCCTTTACGGTGCTGGATATTAGCCCATGCCGAATGCCCTGCCATATCAGTTTCCTTTAATTTATATATTTGATACTTTCAAAAAAATTTGCACTTTCAAAAAAAAACCCCTCTACGCTTTAACTTTCGTAGAGGGGTTTAATTTTTGGTAGGCCGTGCGTGACTCGAACACGCGACCAACGGATTAAAAGTCCGCTGCTCTACCAACTGAGCTAACGACCCAAAAATATAAGTTACTATTGTTGCACTAATAGGTGTTTTTGTCAAGAATAAATCAAGAATAAATATTATTGTCATCAATTCAATTAAACTTGAATTAAACTTGAATTAAATTTTTTGACTTTTTATTTTTAAAAATGGGTAATACAATGTGTCTATAAGCAATTGAATAGGTATTATTGCTTAAGTTGCATAAATATAACATAAATATAGCATAAAACCTTGAAATAATACTTAATAATAGCTGATTTATGTCCGAACTCATCATTTTACCTCCTTTGACTAACCGTTGGTATACCGACCCGCTGGCAAAACTACTTCAACCTAATACTGATGTATTAGTATTGTGCGCTAATGCCAATATTCATATCGCCTTTAGTCAAGCACTACAGCAATACCCTAAGGCGAATTTAGCTCTACACCCGATTGATGCACCTTTGTACACCATTACTTTACCGCCATTGCCTGCTAATCGGCGTGATACTGCTTTGCGTGCAAAACTAGAGGACACGGTATTAATAGATATTTATCAGTTACAACTGGCTATAAAGCCTTTAGGTAAGCATCAATTTTCTGTTGCAACAGCGGCTAAATCAACTTTGGCAAACATTGCTACTTATTTTAAAGATGCTCAACAGCCAGAACGTGTGATTGTTCCTTTAACAGCCTGTTTATTAAATTTTGGCGAATATATTTTAGAAGATTTTTTACTATGGCACGATGAAACAGGGGCAGGCGTAACCCCTACACAAACAGATACTACCGCAGCTATTTTAACGGCTCAAATGTTGCGCCGTAATGAAACAATTGCATTTACCAGTACACGTCATCAAGGAAACCGTTGGCACTATTGGCGCGTGACTATTTTCTTAATTAGTTTGTGTTGTTTAGTGTTGTTGATAAATTTAGGCTTAACTCGGCGTAATGGCTTAATACAAACACAACAAATTGAGACTGAAATAGCCCGTTTATTTAAAGAAGCTTTACCCAATACACCATTAAGCAGTCAGCCAGTAGCTCAGTTAGAACAAGCTTTAGGTTTACAAACCACTAACAGTAAAGACGTAGTGATTAATAGTGATACACCTTCAACATTGTTACAAGCGATGTCATACTTGCCCAGTGATTGGCCTAGTGGTGCGGTGACCAAATTATCATGGCAAGCATCTCGTTTAAGTATTACTTTAAATTTAGCTATTATGAAAGATTCAGGCATTGATGAATTACAAATAAATAGTTTATCAGAGCGTCTTGCTGATAAAAATATTAATTTTATATTGGAGTAACTATGAAATTGTTGGCCGTATTAAGTTATTTATGGAACAGCCGCGCACCGCGTGAGCGGTTATTTATAATAATTGCTTTGCTTGTAATTGTTTTAGGCAGTCTGTATTCAGGCTTTATTGACCCAGCATTAAGCGATTTAAAACGGTTTAAAACCAGTATTCCTTTAGCTCAAGCTACTTTAGCTCAAGTAAAAATATTGTCAGCACAAGTACAGGCACAGCCTAAAAATGAAGCGGTATTATCAGGTGATATGTCTAACTTAGACGCTATACAAGCCAGTTTAAGTGCTGCTAATATTGAAGCCAAAGTCAGTGATACGCCGCCTTGGTTGATTACTATTCGCCGTGCCAGTGGTGAAGATTTATCAAATTGGTTACGCCAATACCCTGTTGAGTTAGTAGAATTTAAGCGAATCGGTCATCGTACTGATACTTACTGGCAAGGCGAAGTGACTTTAAGTTCGCAGTCTAACTAATTAATATGAATAATGAACACATTAATATGAATACATTGTTTTGGTTTAGAAGAGATTTAAGGGTATTAGACAATGCGGGCTTGTACCATGCTTTAAAACAAGCTTATATATCTGGCGGGACTACACAGTGCGTATTTGTATTTGACACAGGTATTTTGCAGCATTTACCTAAAAAAGACCGTCGTGTTCGCTTTATTTGGGATAGTTTATTAGAGTTAGACGCTATTTTACGAGGGTATGGAGGGACTTTAACGGTATTAGTGGGCAATCCAATCGAATTAATTCCGTCACTGGCTAAGACACTAAAAGTACAAGCAGTGTATATTAATCATGACGATGAACCACAGTCTTTGATACGTGATGCAGCAGTTGCCAATATTTTAATCGCACAACAGCAACAGTTATATAGCTATAAAGACCATGTTGTATTTGAACGCAATGAAATAATGTCGCAACAAAATAAGCGTTATAGTGTTTTTACACCTTATAAAAATGCTTGGATTAAAAAATTAAGCACGGGCAATAGTTTTTATACCCAAGCATATCCTGTAGACCGTTACACAGTAGCATTCAGTCGTTCTACACCCACTGTTGATAATTTATTATGGCAATCCAAAAAATTTTTAAATCAATTAGGTTTTGATGAACATTATAAAATGCTGACCCCTGCTGGCGTTAGTGGTGCTAATTTTGTATTGAATGACTTTATCAATCGTATGGAAAATTATGCGAATACGCGTAACTTTCCTGCTATCAAAGGCCCTAGTTATTTATCGGTTCACTTACGCTTTGGGACGATTAGTGTACGTCAATTAGTCAATGAAGCTTTGCAACGTATTCAAACTGAAGGAGCAATGGTATGGCTAAATGAGTTAATTTGGCGAGATTTTTATCATCAAATTATGCATCATCACCCGCAAGCAATGACGCAAAGCTTCAAGCCTGATTATGACCGCATTGTTTGGGCGACTGGAGACAAGGCGGAACAGTTATTTTTAGCGTGGTCTGAAGGAAAAACGGGTTATCCTTTAGTAGATGCAGCACAACGACAATTGAATCAAACGGGGTATATGCACAACCGTTTACGTATGGTCAGCGCCTGTTTTTTAGTCAAGGATTTAGGAATTGATTGGCGGCGAGGTGAAGCGTATTTCGCACAACATTTAAATGATTTTGACTTAGCGGCCAATAACGGTGGTTGGCAGTGGGCTTCATCTAGCGGATGTGATGCACAACCTTATTTTAGAATTTTTAACCCAATCACTCAAAGCGAAAAATTTGATGAAAAAGGAATATTTATTCGTCGTTACGTACCCGAATTGGCTAGTTTAAATAATAAACACATTCACGCGCCTTGGCTGGCAAACAATCCGTTATTTGGGAAAACGAATACAAATTATCCCGCACCGATTATTGACCATGCGCAGGCCCGTTTGGATACTTTAACGCGTTATGCTGTGGTTAAAAAAATAGGTAATGTTAAAATATCACTGATAAAAGAAATTTAACACGAACTAAACGGATGATAGAATTAACTTATTCATGCAAAACTTGCAACAGTGAAAATATTATTAAAAATGGAAAGAATAGAGCAGGTTCACAGACGTATAAATGTAAAGATTGTTCAAATTATGGTGTTTTAGACAGTGTAAAACGCACTGCACAAATATTGTACTATTTGTCAAACTCATTTTCTAAAAAACTGTATATGTTACATTTACAGTTTAAATATTGGGCTTACCATTACAACCTAAAACATAACAGTTAAAATTTAATATACCCAAAATGTTATAGTAAATGCCAAAAAATCTTGAATATTCAGTAAAACTACTTATGAAACACCGAAATACAATCAAACTATTCTAAAGTAGCAATGCCAAATATTTAAGTATCTGAATAGTTTACACTTTATAAAACAATTATATTAAATTAATTATGCAACAATTACCACAAGATGCTATTGAGATTGGCCGTATCACCGAAGCTTATGGCGTTAAAGGGGGTATTAAACTAAAGCCTTTCTCTAACTCCGCTGATGGCCTGTTGTATGTCAAAACTTGGTTTTTAAAAAATGTAATAGGCACTATTCAAATAGTAACTGTTGAGCAATCTAAATGGCATAGTGATGCTATCACTGCCCAATTAAAAGGTATTGATGACCGCGACCAAGCCCAAGCATTGCGTGGCAGTGCAGTGTGGATTAGCCGTGCTTTGTTACCAAAAACTCAATTAGATGAATATTATTGGAGTGATTTAATCGGCTGCCAAGTATTAGCCATTGATGGACGAGTTTTAGGTAGAGTGACTTCTTTATTAGAAACAGGTGTGCATTCAGTGTTGCAAATTGATTGCGGTACTAGCTTTGAAGCGACGTTAATTCCATTCGTCAATCAATTTATAGGTACGGTTGATTTAACGGCTAAAACAATACAGACTCAATGGGAATATGACTGGTTAGACACCATTGAGGAAAAGCCTGTGTATATTAAACCAAAAAAGAATTCGTAATATAAAATATAAAAAATTTAATACACTAATACACTAATACATTAATAAGACAATAAAATAATAGGGTAATAAACATTATTTTAATTGGCTTTAAAAAATTTATATTTATATTTTTACTTGTATTTTTTGAAAGTTATGATGGCAATAAATTACTTATAATACTTTTATAGTTTTATTTAACTGTCGCAATACTAAAGGTTATGCTTATGAATCATAGTTTAATTTACGGCTCAATTCCTGCTCTTGTAACGCCAATGAATGCTGATAGTAGCATTGCTTGGGAATCGTATGCCGATCTAATTGAATGGCACATTCAAGAAGGCAGCCATGCCATTTGTGTGGTGGGTACAACCGGTGAAAGCCCTACAGTAACGGTAACTGAACACTGTAAATTAATTGATTTAGCTGTGCAAGTAGCAAAAAAACGCATTCCGATTATTGCAGGTGCTGGCGGAAACTCTACTGCTGAAGCCATTGAATTAGCACGTAGTGCTAAACAATCAGGAGCAGATGCCACTTTACAAGTTGTACCTTATTACAACAAACCAACACAAGAGGGTCTGTTTCAACACTTTAAAACCATTAGTGAGTCTGTAGCATTGCCCGTCATTTTATACAATGTACCAAGTCGTACAGTCGCTGACTTGCAACAAGATACGGTTGTTCGTTTAGCACAACTGCCTAATATTATTGGTATTAAAGAAGCCACCGGAGATTTAGGCCGTGGTATCGCTTTAATTAATGCAGTACCCTCTAATTTTAGCGTATTGAGTGGTGATGATGCGACTGCCGCTGCCTTAATTTTAATGGGTGGTAAAGGCAATATTTCTGTATCAGCAAATATCGCTCCTAACTTAATGAGTCAATTATGTGAAGCTGCTTTGGCAGGTGATGTGCTTAAAACCCGTCATTTACACGCACAAGGCTTGGCTTTACACCAAAAATTATTTATAGAAGCCAATCCTATTCCCGTTAAGTGGGCTTTAAATCGTATGGGGAAAATACCTAACGGTATTCGTTTACCTTTAACACCGTTATCACAAGCGGCACAAATATTAGTAGAAGCGGCACTCACTGAAGCTAAAATATTAAAAATGCTGACTTAATACATATATTTAATACATATATTTAATAGGTAATGTTAAATTATAACTTTTACACTATTTATGTTAGTGTATTGTCTTACTGATTTTACTAATTACTTCTTAATTATTAAACTTCTTGTATCAGTGCTATTTGAACATTACCTTTAATACATATATTTAATACATATATTTAATACATATACTTATACTTATTTTTATTTACTGCAATGACACTATAAACGGATACTATGAACCATAAACCATTCTCTCGTCCTTTAATGTATACGATGACTATGATTGCATTTTTATTAATAGGAACAGGTTGCTCTACAGCTAAACGTTTTTTTAAGCCTGAAATTGATTATAAAAATAGTAAACTTGTATCCAAATTGAAAGTACCCGCTAATTTAACGCCAATACAAACCTCTAATCGTTATCTTATTGACTTGCCTGCAACAGACAATACAGTCAATCAATAAATTAATAAGTTAATTAATGTCGGCTTTACCCATACTTCGTTTTGCAGCACTAGGTAGTGGTAGCGATGGCAATGCAATAGTGATTGAAAGTCATAACAATAACCGATGTACACGCCTTTTATTAGATTGTGGATTTTCTGTTAAAGAATTAGATAAGCGATTAAAATGTATAGGATTATCAGCCAACCAGCTAAATGCTATTTTAATTACCCATGAACATCAAGATCATGCCATGGGAGCCTATCGTGCTGCAAAACGTTGGCGGATTCCTTTGTATGCCACTTACGGCACTCTAGTTGCCGCTTATGATGACACCCGAAAAAATAGTCACGCCTCCAATGACTGGCGATTATTTCCGTATTTACACATTATTACAGCTGATAAATTTTTTACAATAGGCAATATTAATCTAATGCCAATCACTGTACCGCATGACGCACAAGAACCTGTACAATACCGCTTTGAAAGCCATAACCGCTATTTAGCGGTTGTAACAGATTTAGGACACGCCAGTGTACATTTAAAACAAGCATTAAATGGCTTACATGCTTTGGTTTTAGAATGTAATTACGATACAGACTTATTAGAACAATCTAAATATCCTGCAACTGTAAAAAAGCGCATCAGTAGCCATTGGGGTCACTTATCTAATGAACAATCAGCTGAATTATTAACTGGCCTAGACACCACACACCTACATAGTGTATGGTGTGCCCATCTAAGCCAAAGTAATAATACATCCAATTTAGCACAATTGGCTTTAGCCGAAGCTATTGATTATGGTATAACACAAATTCATGTTTTAGATCAAAAAAAACTAAACTGTTGGTTTACGGTGTGATAGCTAACTCTAAAAGAAGTTTAATAAATTAAATAAGGAGTATTCAAATGGATCCGCTGGCATTTCCGATATTCACATTAATTTTCAAGTTAGTGGTAACGCAGTTTGACAGCTTGATGAGCAGCGTGAATGGTGAATTTGTGCGGTCTATTAGTTTAATT
>JBEDNN010000042.1:0-6275 GCA_041170585.1 Pseudomonadota bacterium
ACTATTCAATAAATTCTAACCCTTCAAATAGAGTATTTAGTGAAGCTGAACTACGTGCAAAGTTTGATGCTTTACCTAAGGTAGTACTTAGTGAAGCTGAAGCACGTGCAAGGCTTAATGCAATTTAAATGTGTTACAAGATTAGTATTAAACTAATAACTATTGTCTAATATAGACTAATGTTAAAATTCTCACTTAAATAATTTAGTAATAAAAAGTAATGCTGTTTAATTTATTACTGCCAACAAAAAAATAGCCTTTAAAATCAGTATTTTTTTAATGACTACTGTCGTTAAATTGACCAAATAGTATTAATTAAATTTTGTGATTGAGATACATTTATGCGCTTTCTATGCCATTTATCATCGCGTTTGTTAAGCCAAACTTTTTTTGTAATACTCGTATTAGTATTGAGTAACGGCACAACTGATGCAAAAAATTATCTTGAGCATTCTAAAAAAGATTTTATTGTTGTGAAAACTAAACATTCAATTAAAATTGAACCTAAATCTACAAAAGTGGGACGGGTAATTAAAAAAAAATTAAATAATACTAATATTATTACTAAAAACAATAATAACCAAAATAGTCAGCTTAATCGTTTGAGTTCAAAAAAAAGATTTCCCAGCTTAAAAACATCATTAAATGATACCTACTATCCCAGTACTACCCGTTACAAAACGATACCTTATACTGTTACAAAATCACCGTCCTCAAGTGCAGGTGTGTTGGCGGGTTTACGCGATACGCCAGACCCTTTATCCCTAAAATCATCTGTTGCATTCGTGGTAGATGTAAAAACTGGCGAAGTATTATTAGATAAAAATAGCTCAACTGCTTTACCTATTGCCTCAATTACTAAATTAATGACGGCTTTAGTTGTAATGGATTCACACCAAGATTTAGATGAGATATTAACAATTGAAGAACCTGATTTACAGTTAGAAAAACAAGTACGCTCACGTTTAGGATTGGGTATTCAGTTGCGTCGCCGCGAAGCACTGCACTTAGCGTTAATGTCAAGTGAAAACCGTGCTGCCAATATGCTAACTCGCTATTATCCGGGTGGTAAATCGGCATTTGTTGATGCAATGAATCACAAAGCAAGGCAATTGGGCATGAATCAAAGCTATTTTGTTGAAGGAACTGGGTTAGCCAGTGCTAATATGGCGTCCGCACAAGATTTAATTAAACTAATGAAAGCCGCTAGTAAGCATTCATTAATCCGTGATTTGTCTACTCAATCCAGTTTAACGCTAACCGGAGAAATGGGCCAGCTACTCTCTTTTCATAGTACTAACCGTTTAGTTAATAATCCTGAATGGACTGTTTTACTACAAAAAACTGGTTTTATTAATGCTGCGGGGCAATGCTTAGTGATGCACGCACTCATAGATGGGCGTTCAGTCATGATGGTACTTCTTGATTCTGCGGGTAAGCTGTCGCGTATTAATGATGCGGCTAGGATTCGTTCGTGGCTATTAACACAAGCGGCTAATGATGCATCAACTTTGCCTTATCCTTATCCTAGTTAATAGTTTTTTGAGTTGCTTGTAACCATTCAGTCAAGCAAGTAGGCATTGCTTTTTTTAGACTTAATTTAACTTGTGTTGTGGGTGAACCGTCCAAAGTAATGTATGTATCAATTAATTCATCACGTCGCCAAGCTAACGCATGAACAGTTTTTCCAGCGGGCAATCGCATTAAGATTATAGGTAAACTAGTAGGTGTAACCCGTAGTTTATCCAGTGAAATTAAGCAATCACCACCTGATAAACCTGCTTTGTGTGCCGCTTCATGGGTGTATACGCTGGTCAAACACACTTCCTGACCCACGTATTTTATATTAGCACCTAAACTGGCAGACTTTGACAAGGCTGTTTTTGTCCAATTTATTCCAAACTGCTCTATTAACGCTTGTAGCGGTATATCGGCAGCAACTTGCGTCAGTGATTCAATTAAACCCTCTAAATTTAGCCCCGTTGCTGCATTGAATGTTGCGTAGACATCAGCTAAAGTAACGCCAATTTTCTGATTATTATCAGTTTTATAAAAATTATTTCCAAAACGCTGCCAAAACAATCGCATAACATCGTCTAAACTTTTTGCTTGTATTGCTATACCGTTTTCTGTGTTAATAATACGGGTATGTAAGCGAATATATAAATCTAAATACAAGGCAATTAAACTGCCTTGTGTATAGTAGTTACTGTCTACATTGGGACTATTTGCGTCAGGATTATAGTATTTAACCCATGCATTAAAGCTAGCATCAGCGACACTTTGAGACAAGCGTGCTTGGGTACGTAAAACACTACTAATTGTTTTAGATACGATGTCTAAATACTCTTGGGGTGTAATAACACTGGCACGTACCAACATTAAATCATCGTAATAAGCCGTAAACCCTTCAAATAACCATAATAAAGACGTATAGTTTTCTTGTATTAAATCATAATTAACAAAATTAGCGGGTTTAATCCGTTTAATTAGCCATGTATGAAAATATTCATGGCTAATTAAACCTAAATATTGTTGATAACCAACGCTTAAATTATTGCCTTCATCTAAACTATTAGGTAAATCGCTACGTTTACAAATAAGTGCCGTACTGGCTCGATGCTCTAGCCCACCATAACCATCACCTACTGCCTGTGTCATAAATGTATAGTGTGCTTGAGCGTCAGAATCTAAAAAAGGTGCATGGTGAGTATTAGGGTCAAATAAGGCCATTTGTGCTGTACAAATGGCTTGTGTATCCCGTATCAAACGGGGCATATCTAAATTAGACACATGACCAACAACTGCAATAATATGCAGTGTATTATTGATTTTAAAATCACCCCATTGTATTAAATGCTTGGGTGCAAGATAGACAGGATAATCAATTAACGCATCATAATTAACTGCATAGTATTCCCCAAAATGCCTTGCTAAAGTATCATGATAACGTGGCAAACTGGTGATTACTTGCCAATTCTCTGGTTGAATACGTTGCTGGTTGTACGGGTCGCTGCAAGGCGGAAACAATATTACATGACAAGGCTGATTTTCTTGTCCTTTGACGGCTAAACATAAACTTGAAAAGTTTATTAAAGCACAATATTCATCTAAATAAATCGTTCGTACAGATAAATCATAAGCATAAATATAGCAAGTTACTGTTAAATTAATATCAGTATGAGTATTGGTATTAATATTGGTATCTGTATCCACTAAACAAGGTTCAGCTTGCCAGCTGTGTTTGTCTAGTTGTTTTAAATTGATAATATTTTTATTTTGAGATTGATTCAATTGATTATGGTAATACGCCTGAATTTGCGTAATATTTTTAGCAAACTCACGGATTTTATAACTACCAGGAATCCAAGCAGGCATATACACTATTTGACCCAGCGGATTTGGGTGGGCGATATTCAAAATGACTTTGAATAAATGTGCGGCAGGATCAATAGGAATAATGCTGTAGGTGATAGCGTGAGATGTTAAGTCAATGCTCATATTAATGCTTATAAAAATAAAGTATTGTTGTAAAGCGATATTATATTTAATCAATATTCGCGGTAAAATAACAGGCTTTTATTATGCAATTTTACCGTGCAGTATAGTGATATGACTAAAATAATTAACTCTGTTTGTGGTGATTCTACAGGTTATGTAGAACCTACTCAATTAACAAGCGATGTATACAAATACCACGTGTTTTTTTGTCTTAATACACGTGAATCTATGAACGGTGAACCTACACGGCAATGCTGCGGCGGTGAAGCTGCGACAAGTGCACATCAACATGCTAAACACCGTATTAAACAGCTTGGTTTGAACAAAATAGGTCAGGTGCGTATCAATCAAGCGGGGTGTTTAGAACGTTGCGAACAAGGCCCTTGTTTAGTGATTTACCCACAAGGTACTTGGTACACATATCTTGATAATAGCGATATTGACACCATTATTGATACGCATATTTTGAACGGATTTGTTGCAAAACAATTAGAACTCTCAAGCCCCGTAGCAACATAACACATCTACAATCACAGACTCACTAACTTTATATATTTTATAGATTGTTATTATTGTTATTATTATTTTATTATCTTTATATATTCTTACTCTCCTATTATTTATTTTTATTATTTTTATTATTTATTATTCTTATGAGCAAAACTAAACAATTAATTACGGGGCCTTGTGGTAATTTAGAAATTGAACTTGATATGCCGCCTGCTTCATCACCATGGGTAGACTCACCCCGTGCTTTGGCTTTAATTGCACACCCACATCCTTTGCGTGGTGGTGATATGGATAATAAAGTTACAACAACATTGTCACGCATTTGTGCTGGGTTAGGATGTGCCTCTATTCGCTTTAATTACCGTGGCGTACACAACAGCGAAGGGGTTTATGATGCTAGTATAGGCGAAGCTGAAGATGCCGCTACTGCTTTAACTTGGTTACAACACCATATTCCTGGTGGCGAACGTCTATCTATTTTATTAGGTGGTTTTTCGTTCGGTACAGCGGTTGCTGCACGTTTGGCATTAACTTTGCCTGAAGATAGGTTGTTAGGTATGGTATTGGCTGGTGCTGCTGTACCACGGTTTGCACAAGTAAACGTCAATACCAACCTTACTATGATGATTCATGGCGAGTTAGATGAAACAATGCCATTGTCTGAAATTATGGAATGGACTCGTCCGCAAAATTTACCCATTACTATTGTGCCACACGCGGATCATTTTTTTCATCGTCAATTAGTCCCTTTAAAAAAATTAGCAACGCGGCATTATGATATGGCTTTAAATCAAATGTTGTAATATTTTGGACAAAAAAATACGTTGCTGTCAATGTAGTTTGTTTCGAACAGTATGTACACTGGTTAGTGTAATACTTTGGGCGAATGTCCAAGCTAAACCACAGTTAAACAGTCCGCGATGGTTACTACAACAGTGGGCGCATAACGGTAGTTATAAAATTGATTTAGCCAGCCATAATGCGACAGAACAAACTAGCCCTGCTTCTATCACTAAGCTATTTACAGCTTATACAGTATTGTACGCTTTGAAGTACCCAGCTTTTAACAATAGCAATAATCATATTAACAATGATAATATGATATTTAGTAGGGCTACTTTGCATACTGGATTGTCCATTAGTGCTTTAGCAGTTGCACAAGACGGTTCAAAAGTAGGCTATAAAATCGGTGAAATTGTTACAGTGCAAGATGCTTTACAAGGAATGTTAGCTATTTCTGGTAATGATGCCGCTTGGGCTTTGGCAGAGTTTTTTGGTAAAGGCAATGCAGCCAATTTTGTTGCTCAAATGAATATACATTCTAAGCGGCTAGGATTAACTCAAAGTGTTTGGAATAATCCACATGGTTTAACGGATGAACACCATTTAAGTAGTGCTACTGATTTAATGCGTATTGCTCATGCTTTGTGGTATGAGTTTCCTTTGATTCGTCCGTGGTTAAGCCGTAAAACATATACTTGGAATGGAGTTACACAAAAAAACCGCAATCCTTTATTATATTCATATGAAGGTACTGATGGTTTAAAAACAGGTTATACCAAAGTAGCGGGTTACAATTTAGCGACCACTAGCCAATTAAGATTTGTCGCAGGAACAGAGTATTATAACTGGCGTTTAAGTGCAGTTACATTAGGTGCAATGACCGCAAAAATACGTGAAGTAGACAATGTTAATTTAATCACTTGGGCAAAAAGTAATTTTATCCCTTGGAGGTTATTTTCACGTAATCAAATATTGGGTAAGGTGATTATTTCTAAAGAATCAAATACTATATCAGTCTATACACCTGAATCAATATGGTTAGTATTACCAAAAAAAGATTCGCCCCAGCACTTACATTATGAACTCGTTCCACAACCTAAGTTATCTTTACCCATTGTAGCGGGACAAACTATCGCAACTTTAAATATATATTCAAATGCTCTAGGTCATACATCTAAATTATTGTTAAGTGTCCCTGCTATAAGCATCAATACTATTCAGCCTGCATCGCTATGGTCTCGTTTAATTATGTGGATTAAAGCATAAAAGTAAAAATCAGTAATGTTCAAATAGCACTGATACAAGAAACTTAATAATTAAAAAGTAATAATATTTCATTTATGTAATCAATATACTTATTCATTAGTACCTTTTTGAATATTTATTTTAGATATATTTAGCCTAGTACTGTTAGATAGATTATTTAAAGCAAAACCCCCTTACTCGTTTAAGAATAAGGGGGTTTTGTTTTAGAATAAGAG
>JBEDNN010000043.1:0-25787 GCA_041170585.1 Pseudomonadota bacterium
ATAAAATATATGGTATTGCTACTTAAAAATAGTTTTTGTATTTTTTATCTAAAATAAGCCTTATTTTTGCTAAGAAAATATTATAAATATACGACTTAACCATATTAAAGTAGCAATGCCAAATATATATTTTCTCTTACACCTCATTTTTAATAAATTATTTAATAGATTATTATTTACGTTAATAATATTGGCAGTATTTAAAAAAATATGTAATATCATTAGATGATTAATATTAATAATACTGATAAATTAATAATACTGATAATTATGTCAATAATATAAATTAAAATAAATAAAGTAAAATAAAATAAAATAAATAAAAATAAATTTTAAATTATGGTAATGTTAAATTTTAACTTTTATAATATTTATAGTGGTGCAGTAGCCTGTTAATTTTACTGGTTACTTCTTAATTATTAAATTTCTTGTATCAGTGCTATTTGAACATTACCTAAATTATATTATTAATTAACTACTAATTGTACTATTGTGTAATCAGTTTACAATTGATGCAATATTATTGTATTTTAAGTGTTAAGAAATTCATTTGTAACATTTAAATTTGTACCTAGCCTTGTCGTGCTTAGTAACATTAACCTATATTAACGACATTGTTCTCGAGTATTGAGAATACCAAGGATTTTCCATGATCATGAATTATATTGAAATTATTGAAGATACAATGCCGTTGCTAAGCAGAAATAGCACGCCCGCTGCCAGCATAGTAAATATCAATCTTAATCAGACTGAAAAGTCTATAGAACCTACTATTGTTAGTCCAATCCCTGCTTATACTTTACCGATTAATAATATACCTATAGAAACTATATTAAATAGACCAACAATATCTAATTCAATTGTTAATGTGCCTCCTAGTCAATCTAGTCAATCCTTTAATGTAATAGATACAATAAATACAGATACTAAAATTAATAATACAGCCGTTGCTTCTGAAAAAATTAATTTTGCCCAAACACCGCCAGTGCCATTAGCATCGTCTAATATTGCTATGTCCGCTCAAGGTGAGGTTTTACTTAATGCAACTAAGCCTCCTGTTAATATTAAAGTAGTGGGTGTTGGCGGTGGCGGTGGCAATGCAGTGACGCACATGATTCGCTCTGGTGTAAAAAATGCGACTTATATTACAGTGAATACAGATTCACAAGCCCTATATAAAACGCCTGCTGATATTAAAATTCAATTAGGTGATAATGGTCAAGGTGCTGGGGCAAAACCTGATATTGCTAGAAAATATGCAGAAGCAGCCAGAACACAACTGAAAGAAGCCTTACAAGGCGCTGATATGGTGTTTATTACTGCAGGTTTAGGCAAAGGTACTGGAACGGGTGCTTCGGCTGTTGTCGCACAAGTTGCCCAAGAACTCAATGCACTCACAGTGTGTGTAGTCACGAAACCGTTTGCATCAGAAGGTGCAGGCCGTGCTAAGCTGGCTGATGCCGCAGCTGATGAATTAGAAATTCATTCAGATGCCATTATTGTAGTACTCAATAGCAAATTAGAAGATAGGAATCCAGATGGCTTACTAAGAGAATGGTATCAAGCTGCTGATGATGTATTAAAAAATGCTGTTGCAACGATTATTGAGGTTATTCAGACTAATGGCTATCAAAATGTAGACTTTAGAGATGTTGCTTCGGTCATTGGTTCAAACCGTGGCCGTGCTTTAATGGGTACTGCACGTGCTAGCGGCCCAAACCGTGCAAAAGATGCTGCTATCGCTGTGTTAAATTGTGATTTATTAGAAGAAGAAAACTTACGTACCGCTCGTGGTGTGTTAATTAATATCACTGCAGCCGAAAGTAGTATGCGTGGCCGTGAAACCAATGAGGTTATTAATACTATTTTGGCTTCATTTGCTGATGATGTTACACCGATTCACGGTATTACGTTTGATGACAATATGGGGGACGAGATGCAAGTAACTTTAATTGTCAGTGGTATTGGTGCACGTGCTAAAGCAGTTGTATCGACACCCACTCCAGTGAGCTATCCTGGTCGTAGTGATTTTGGAGTAAATACACAAATTGTGTCAAATTTTTCTCATCTTTCTAGTGCATCATTACACCCCATTACACCTACACACCCTACTGCACTGTTAAAAACAGGTACAGATCATGTGATGTTTAATCCTTTGACTGAAGTACAAGCTGATAGAAAGCCTATCAATGAATCTGTCTCTGTAAGCCATTTACATCTTCGTGCAGCAGAGTTAAGCCATTTGCATACAACAAATAATATAAATAATATAAATAATATAAATAATGCAAATAACACAAATTATACTGCCGCTAAACAAGCTGATTTTTCAAATAGTATTCCTACTTTAACTCAAGAAATAGAAATCACAGCAGCACAACGAGTGCCTGCTGTAAACTCTCCCGCTGCTTCAGTAGAATCAACACATGTAATGTTTAATCCCAGCTTGATGGTGAACCCAAAACAAGATTCACAAAAAATCGTAACCGCCATGCAAGCCAGTGGGGTGCCTAATATAGAAATTCCAACTTATCTACGTAATCAACAAGACATAGAAACACCTACATTTTTACGTAATCAAGTAAATTAATTTTTATTCAATTGACTATGTAATCAATTTGATTGAATACTTAAAAGCCTTACTAGTAAGTAGGCTAATTAGGTAGTGATACCAAACACATGAAAGATTCAAAAGTATACCTATGATTAATTCGCATACTCGCGCAGTTACTAAGAATAAAGAAAATAAGCTCCAAACAAAAAAACCTTATCAAATCCTTACTGGGCGGGTAATAGGTCACCGTGATGGTTTTGGATTTATGCAGCGCGACGTCAGTGAGCCTGAAGGTGATGATGTATTTTTACCTGCACACACTTTACGCCATGTACTGCATGGAGATACAGTTCGTGTACAAGTAATAGGTATTGACCCACGAGGGCGATTAGAAGGTGAAGTGCTAGAAGTATTAGAACACCGTACGCGTAGTGTGGTGGGTCGGTTATTGCAAGAAAAAGGACAGTGGTTAGTTGTCCCAGAAGACCAGCGTTTAAAACATGATATATATATTGATGCCAAAGACACGGGTACTGCTGTGAGTGGGCAGGTAGTCGTAGTAACTATTACGCAGTATTCAACTGACACCGGTGCAGCCCAAGGTATTGTTACGGAGTTACTGGGTGAAGTAGACGACCCCGGAATGGAAATTGAAATTGCGGTACGAAAATTTGATGTGCCTCATGTATTTAGTGAGGCCGCTTTAACGTTAGCCGATGACTTACCCAGTACTGTACAAGCTGTTGATTTAATTGATCGTGTTGATTTGCGTGATATTAATTTACTGACCATTGATGGTGAAGATGCACGCGACTTTGATGATGCCGTTTATTGCGAACCCATTGGTGACCAAGCTAATCAGGGTTGGCGGCTGTTGGTTGCTATTGCTGATGTGTCTCACTATATACGTAATGGCAACGCCCTTGATGTTGATGCACAAGAACGGACTACGTCGGTTTATTTTCCGCGACGGGTTATTCCAATGTTACCCGAAAAAATATCTAACGGATTATGCTCATTAATGCCTAAAGTAGACCGTCTGTGTATGGTGGCTGATATGGTTATCTCAAAAGAGGGTTCAATAGACGCTTATCAATTTTATCCTGCTGTTATGCACAGTGCGGCACGTTTAACATACAATCAAGTCTGGGAGGCATTGTCTGAAAGTAAAGTGAGTAAAAAAAATAGTAATCCAGCGTATGCTGTACTACCAGAACTACACCATCTGTATGCCGTATTTCAAGCGTTTTTAAGTACACGTAAACAACGCGGTGCGATTGAATTTGAAACTACTGAAACTTATTTTATCAGTAATGAAGCAGGGAAGATTGAGCGTATTGAGGCACGCACACGCAATGATGCTCATCGTTTAATTGAAGAATGTATGTTAGCCGCCAATGTATGTGCTGCTAATATGCTAACAACGCATAAACAAGCTGCTTTATACCGCGTTCATGAAGGACCTACGCCGCCTAAACTAGAGGCTTTACGTGAATATTTAAAAAACTTAGGATTGCAATTAGGTGGCGGTGATTCTCCTAAAGCCACTGACTACGCTAGTCTAATGCAAATAATTAATGCACGTGAAGATGCACAAGCCTTACAAAGTATTGTATTGCGGTCTATGCAGCAGGCGGTTTATACTCCAGATAATGTGGGTCATTTTGGTTTGTCTTATGAAGCATACGCACATTTCACCTCACCTATTCGCCGTTATCCTGATTTATTGGTACACAGAGCCATTAAAGCGATATTGGCTGGTTATAGTTATTCACCGACTCAAACTGCTGCTGACCCTGTAATATCGTTGCATAAGAAAAAAAAGGACGTACCTCAAACGGCTAAATTAAGCACTAAAAATAATCTACACACACCTTTAACGTCTACAGAGCAAAAAAATCACAATGCTTGGGTACGGCTAGGTATTTTATGCAGTGCCTATGAACGCCGTGCAGATGAAGCTAGCCGCGATGTAGAATCTTGGTTAAAGTGCCAGTATATGCAACAGTATATGGGTGATTTTTTTAGTGGAGTGATTACTGGCGTTGCTAATTTTGGTTTATTTGTAACATTAGATGGTTTATATGTTGAAGGTACTGTTCATATTACCGAGTTAGGGGCTGAATATTTTCAACATATTGAAGCTACACATGAATTACGTGGCTCAAAAACAGGTAAGCGGTACACTGTAGGACAAACTGTACATGTGCAAGTAGCACGGGTTGATTTAGAAGCACGGCGTATTGAACTTAAATTGACACAAACTGATATTGCTTTAAAAGTGGGGCATTTAAAAATAAAGCCCCCTCTATCGTCTAATGTTATTCAAGACAGTCAATCTAATCAAACTAAAGTTAGCAAAAGAACTAAAAATATAGTTAAAACTGCTATAAAAATAGCTAAAAAAGCAGTAGATTCACCCACTTTAAATATAGGTGTGGCTACTAAAAAAGTTAAAAAATTAACAAAAATAAAACCATAAAACTATAAAAATATAAAAGCCTATTTGCGTTGCAAAATATGGACGCAAATATTACCATTTATATATTGTCCTATTAATATATTGCCCGTTTGTTGAGTAAATATTTGAAAATCACGAATAGCACCTAAATCAGTAGAGGTTACACGTAATATTTGACCTGACAACATATTGGCTAATGCTTTTTTAGTTTTTAAAATAGGCAATGGGCAATTTAAGCCTTGAGTATCAATTTCTAAATCAACGGTCTGATTTAAGTAGTTACTTTGGTTAAAATCGCTAGTTACTGTATTGTTAGTTAATGGTGTCATTTGTATGTATTAATGTTTAATATTTAATGCTTAATTTTTAATGTTTAATATACCTGTACTTAATATACTATGATTAAAACAAATAAGTTTGATATAAATGATAAAGTTTTGTATAAACTATCAACTATTATTGCTGCTAAATCCAAGTCTGATCCTACACAATCTTATGTGGCAAGCCTATTGCACAAAGGTCAAGATGCTATTTTAAAAAAAATAGGTGAGGAAGCAACAGAATTAGTTATGGCAAGTAAAGACGGTTTATCTGAAAAAGTAATTTATGAATGTGCTGACTTATGGTTTCACACTGCAGTTTTATTACAACACCACGGTTTAAACACTCAAGATATTCTAAAAGAGCTGGCACGCCGTGAGGGTACTAGTGGTTTGCTTGAAAAAGCTTTACGAAATACCGATTGAACCTGATTATGATACATTCTTGCTTAACTGAACAAGCAGTACAACCACATAATCCATTGGTTCATCTTGTAGATGAGAGCTGCTTATTTTGTAAAATTATTATAAAAAAAATTCCAGCTAAAATAATCTATGAAGATGATGATATTCTTGCTTTTCAGGACATTAAACCGATTGCACCAGTACACTTTTTAATTATTCCAAAAATTCACATAGAATCACTCAATCATTCGCATACTGAACATTTTTCTATTTTAACTCGTATTTTAATGCTTGCTCCACAACTTGCCGCTGAACAAGGCTGTAGAAAAGGCCGTACTGGTGGTTTTAAATTATTAGCTAATAATGGGATTGATGCTGGTCAAGAGGTATTTCATTTACATTTTCATGTTATTGGTGGTACACGCCCTTGGTAAATAATAGGCTATATTGTTAAATATTTATTTTTTTAAATTTATTATTTATTGTTGATTTTTTTATTGATTTTTATTGATTTTTTAATTTAATTTTAGGAGTCATCATGGGTTCATTTAGTATTTTTCATTGGGTTGTTGTTTTATTAATTGTTATGCTGGTATTTGGTACTAAAAAATTACGCAATATGGGCAGTGATTTAGGCGGTGCGATTAAAGGTTTCAAGGAAGGTATGAAAGAAACTTCGATTGAATCAACAGATTCTTCTGCTAAAACTCAATCTGCGGCTGTAGTGATTGATGTACAAGCAACTGAAAAAAAATAGTGTATTCAAATTATGTTTGATATCGGACTGTCTGAATTAATGGTAATAGGTAGTGTTGCCCTGATTGTATTGGGACCAGAAAAATTAGTTGTAGTTGCCCGAACGGCTGGTAATTTAGCCGGTAAAGCCCAACGCTATCTTAATGATATAAAAAGTGATTTAGCCCGTGAAGGTCAGTTGTCAGAGCTTAAAGCCATTAAAGAACAGCTTGAGTTAGCTGGGCATAGTTTGCAAGATTCTTTTCAAAAAGAAGTGAGTACATTGAAAAGCGGTTTAACTCAAGACTATTCAGCTTTGTCTTCACCACAAACGCTGCCAGATGAAATAAAACCAGATGAGATAAAAAATGACAATTTTAATGTATATCAAGCTGCCTTAAATACCGATTCAAATCAACCAAACCATTCTACGTTAGTAAATTGGCAGTTTGAATTAGAAAGCCTAAAAATAGATTTAGCAAATACCGAATATCGTATCGTACAATTAAAAAAAGATATCAGTTCAATGGTACTGCCCGCTAATACACCCGCTGGGTCTACAACAACTATCGCCCATGAGTGATTCATTAAAAGATACCCCTCACTTATCTTTAGAAACAAATACCTCTCATGAAGAGAGTTTAATGTCTCACTTAGTTGAGTTACGCAGCCGATTAATGAAAGCCAGTTTAGCAGTTATTACTATATTTATTGTATTGATGATTTTTCCTGGTCAGCAGGCTATATTTAATCTGTTATTTAGCCCAATGGTAGGTGCTTTGGCAGCCAATGGCAGTAAAATAATTGTAACTAATCCAACGGATTCTTTTTTAATTCCGATCAAATTATTATTTTTAGTTGCTTTTTTAGGTGGATTGCCCTTTATTTTTTACCAAATATATGCTTTTGTTGCTCCTGGTTTATATAGAACTGAAAAGCATTTAGTGTTGCCAGTCATCATTTCATCAACTATATTATTTTTTTGCGGTACAGCATTTTGTCACTTCATAGTATTTGCTAAGGTATTTGTATTTTTCAGAGAGGTTGCCCCTACTAGCGTAAGCTATATGCCTGATATTGCTAAAGTATTTAACTTTGTCATTACATTATTTTTAGCTTTTGGAATTACTTTTGAAATACCTGTTGTGGTTGTTTTATTGGTACGATTGGGTATGGTAGACCTTAGCAAATTACGTGATATTCGTAGCTACGTAATAGTAGCTGCCTTTATTATTGCTGCAATAGTTGCCCCCCCTGATGTTTTATCACAATTCATGTTAGCATTACCAATGATTGTATTGTATGAACTGGGTTTGATTGCAGCACAATTATTAAATAAGTCTAATCGCTAATTAATAATAATTAATAATTAATAGTGACTATTAATCAATAAATAAATCTAATAAATAAACTTATTAATACCTTGAATCTTTTAAATACATCATTAACACATGACTATCTATGATGCTATTTTGACAGTTTTACCACAAACACAATGTACGCAATGTGGTTATGAAGGCTGTGCACCTTATGCAAAAGCAATTATTGCGGGCGAAGCGGACATAAACCGTTGTCCTCCTGGTGGCGACAGTGGTGTAGTGCAGCTGTCTGCTATTACAGGTTTAAATATCAAGCCCATTGATAAAACATGTGGTGAAACAAAGCCGAGACACATTGCGATTATTGATTCTGTTCGTTGTATTGGTTGTACGCTGTGTATTGTAGCTTGCCCGGTTGATGCAATTATCGGGTCAGCCAAAGCAATGCACCGTGTCATTAATGAATCGTGTACCGGATGTGATTTATGTCTACCACCTTGCCCCGTTGATTGCATCACCATGGAACGTGTAAATGGTCATTTAGATTGGACAGTACAGGATGCTGCAACTGCAAAATTAGCACACGAAAATCGCTTAAAAAGGTTGAGTAATACTCAAGTGGCACTGACTACTAATATTAAAAGTAAAGCACAATTAGCAGCCATTGCCGCTTTAGGACGGGCAAGGGCTAGGCGTAACATTGTATGAAATTAGTTAAGTAGCAATATCAAGTGATGACTGATTATTTAATTTTTGCTTCTTTATACTCTACGTGTTTACGAATGACAGGGTCAAATTTCATTAGTAACAACTTTTCTGGTTTGGTACGTTTATTTTTAGTAGTCGTATAAAAATGGCCTGTACCTGCTGTAGATTCGAGTTTGATTTTATCGCGCATTGATGACTCCGGTTATTTTAGGTTAGAATTAAAGTGCGCCGCTTGAGCGTAAATCAGCCAAAACACGGTCAACGCCACGTTTTTCTAAAGTACGCAAACCAGCATTGCTTAAACGAAGAGATATAAAACGATTTTCGCTTTCAACCCAAATACGGCGCTGTTGCAAGTTAGGCAAAAAGCGGCGTTTTGTGTGATTATTAGAGTGGGAAACATTATTACCCACCATTGGGGCTTTACCAGTAACGATGCAAACACGTGCCATATTAACCTAGAGATAGTTGATGAAGTGGTGAACACGCAAATAGCGTATTCATTGGGTATTTTTAATTTAAATTGAATAAACAATTTAGCACACAGTACAAATAGATATTAAGTAGCGTTGTACTGGTGTTGGTAAATAAGTTTTAAGTGTTACTACTGTTTACGTAGTAAACATACAGTACTTACATAGCTTTCAATTATAGCGTATATTTTATTTTCAGTATACTAATTTTATATTTTTTATATATAAATATTTACACATAAATATCTATATAAATCTTTATATATAAATTAGGTAATGTTAAATTTTAACTTTTACAGTATTTATGTTGGTATATTGTCTTGTTGATTTTACTAATTATTTCTTAATTATTAAATTTCTTTTATCAGTGATATTTTAACATTACCATAAATTATTTATGCTGCGTTAATTTTATTTAGATACGATCGCTTCTACTTCAAATTCAGCATTTTTTGGTAAGCTGGCAACGCCCACTGTTGAGCGAGCACAAAATGGCTGGGGCATTACTTCAGCCATAATTGTATTAACAACAGAGAATTGTGCCATATCAGTTACAAACAATGTCAGTTTTACCACATCGCTTAATTGTCCGCCTGTTGCAGCAATTACTGCGGTCATATTAGTAAATGCTTGTCGTACTTGAGCCTCAAAAGGTTGTACTAACTCCCCTGTTATTGGCTGCAAACCAATTTGACCTGATAAAAAAGTAATATCACCCACAGCTTGTGCTGCTTGACTGTAAGGACCTACGGCAGCGGGGGCATTGGGTGTAGAGATAATGATTTTTGGCATATTATTTATATATAAAAATTGATGTGTAAAAAGCAATATATAAAAATATTCATTATAAATATTAGCGTAAATTAATACTGAAAGATTATCCTAAAAGATTAATCTTGAACTATATATTTATAAGATATTTATAAGATATTTATAAGATATTTATAAAAGCAAACTGTATTTAAACTGTATTTAAATTATATTAATTAATTAGTTACGTCAAATTTAAAATCCACAGCGAAGTCATTTCCTGCGAACGTGCAAAATACAAATCATCTTGGCTATTTAATGCCTTTGAATGTACAGGGTAAGTGTCTATTTTATCACGCACCACCAAGCCTGCATCAGTAATCCATGAAATTAATTCATCGGGTTTACGTAACCCTAAATGTTCAGCTAAATTAGACATAATTAGCCATGCTTGTCCTTGAGGCTTTAAATATTGCCTTAGTCCATTCAAAAAAGCTCGTAGCATACGCGAATCTGGATCATAAATAGCCTGTTCTAAAGTGCTATTAGGCCGTGCTGGCAGCCAAGGCGGATTACATACGATTAAATCGGCTTGACCATAAAGTTCTAAACAAGGAAACATATCAGTATTAATAATACTAATGTTATCATTATAACCAAGCCGTATAGCGTTTTCACAAGCACATTGAATGGCACTAACGTTAGTATCAGTCGCTATGACGCGCCGTATACCACGTTGTGCTAATAATATCGCTAATATACCTGTTCCTGTTCCAATATCAAAAGCTAAATTGACCGCAGAAGTTAAGCACGGTTTCATCATTAAATCTAAATATTCTTGACGAGTCGGTGCAAAAACGCCGTAATATGGACAAATATTAGTGATAGCAGGTTTTGGTTGATGATTTTTTAGTAAATGGGCATTAGAAATTTGAGACAACTGTGGTATAAATACGCCTTTTTTACGCCACTCATACGCACTGATAATGCCCAACAACTCACG
Organism: Pseudomonadota bacterium; assembly: GCA_041170585.1. GTDB lineage: Bacteria > Pseudomonadota > Gammaproteobacteria > Burkholderiales > Burkholderiaceae_C > JBDLSY01. Next base: position 10,729 of record JBEDNN010000043.1, read on the forward strand.
CAAAGATACTAATAACTGACCGTCATTAGAGTTGGATTCTCCGTACACTTGAGTACACGCTTCACGCCAATCAGGTGCACGGCGTAAATGAATTGCATAGTCAATATCTAGCACAATCAGTAACTTATTTAGCGTACGCGCACGTTGTGATTGTGCCAAACGGTAATGGTTAAATTTATCTTTAGGGCTAATATTAGCCCATTTTGTTTGATACTGTAACGATTTGCGGTGCTTGCGGTTTAGCGTTTTGGGTTGGCTTTGTACCCGATCAATGCGGCGAGTCATGGCTTGTAATAATTGGCGTGCATTTTGAAAATCGCCTGTCCATACTAAGGCAACACCTTCACTGGCCAAGGAAAAAGCAGTGTCCGCCGTTAATGTATCATCAACACATTGAATTTTTTTAGGTACTGGCGATTCAACGTAACTACGCCAGTTCGCAGTTTGCAAATAATCATTTTGTAACCACGAAACAGACGTTAAATGATGTATAGGCATATTTATTAAATTAATCAACAGTCAATGTTTTAGTGGCTGTTTTTTTAACAGTTACTTTTTTAACTACGGCAGTTTTTACTGTGGTTTTTGCAGTAGATTTTTTGGTATCACTGTTTTCAATAGTATTGTCTTTAGTGCTGTCTTTATTTTGAGTTGATTTTATAATTTTTTCTTGAAACTCAAAATTTGTTTTACCTGATTTATCCAATGTTAAAAACGCCTTAAATTTACGGCGAGTACGCGCACTAATAAACCCTTCTAATAAATCAGTTTTACCTGTGATTAATAATTTATTAAGTTGTATTAAATTAATATCTTGCTGCAAAATGACTTTACCCGTTTTAAAATCACAGGCTTTAGCATGGGTATTATTACAAACATAATTCATTGCCGTTTCAAAAATTTGCCCTGTTGTACATTTAGGACATTTACCCAAGACGGTTTGATTCGTAAAATCGGGGGACACTGCATCATCAGTGTCTTGCCCAAAATCAAACTCTAATTTTTTGGTATTATTGTCTACATCAGCGACTAATTTCATCACTGCACTAAAAGGTCTACCCATTTTGCTACGGAAACCGTTTAAAGGCCCAATAAGACCTTTCTCTAAAAACTCTTCCATTTCAACGTACTCAAAGGTACGGCCGCCAGGGTGTTTAGGCAAACTTAAAGCACAGTTTTGACAGGCATAGCGACGGTAGTTTTCTTGTACTGTCCCTCCACAATTCGGGCAGGGTGTTTTCATCGTTGCATAATCACCTGGGACTGTATCATGTTCGTATTCTTTGGCACGTTTTACAATAGTTTGAGTCATATTAGCAATTTCTTGCATAAATGCTTCACGGGTAATTTCATTTTTCTCCATTAATGAGAGTTTGTGTTCCCAATTGCCCGTCATTTCAGGTTGTGTTAATTCTGTTACACCTAAACCACGTAATAAAGTCATTAATTGAAATGATTTTGCCGTTGGTAACAACTCACGCCCCTCACGTACCAAATATTTTTCTGCTAACAAGCCTTCAATAGTGGCTGCACGGGTTGCTGGCGTACCTAAACCACGTCCGACCATGGCCGCTTTCATGTCCTCATCATCAACGAGTTTGCCTGCACCTTCCATGGCACTTAACATCGTTGCTTCACTATAACGTGCGGGCGGTTTAGTGCTTAATTCAACCAATTTAACCGACTCTGTTTGTGCTGTTTCACTGGGGATTAAACACACTAAAGCGTTGTCAGTTGCTTGTTCTTCTTTACCGTATACCGCTAACCAACCAGGGTTAATTAACACTTTACCTTCGGTTTTAAATAAATGGCCTGCAACGTTAGTAATACGGGTAGTAATACGGGATTCTGCGGGCGGATAAAACACAGCTATAAACCGTTTAACTACCATATCATATACTTTTGCTTCGGCTTCGGACAGTGTTTTCGGAATAGTTCCTGTAGGAATAATTGCAAAATGGTCGCTGATTTTTGCGTTATTAAAAATCTTTTTATCTGCTTTTACCCAGCCTTGATTTAAGGCCGTAGACGTGTGTGGATAGTAGCGGTCTAAATTGCCTAACTCATTCAAAATCGTTTTTGAAGCATCAATATAATCTTCGGGTAAATGTCTACTGTCGGTTCTTGGATAAGTTAATACTTTATGCTTTTCATACAAAGCTTGAGCGATGGACAATGTATTTTGCGCACTGAATCCAAAACGGCTGTTGCCTTCGCGTTGTAAAGTAGTTAAATCATATAAAGCAGGGGCTGCTTGACTAGTGGGTTTACTGTCTTCAGTAACACTGGCAATTTGACCCATACATTCATTGATAATTTGCTGTGCATACTTTTTATCCCATAAACGAGTACTTTTTTTCTCATTGTCTCCTTCGTCCAAAGTAATATTGGCATCATTTACTTTTTTAAACGCCGAATCAAAATAGCGTGCCGCATATTGCCCTGCGGCAACAGAAAATATACTATGAATTTCACAGTAATTGCGTGATACAAATTTGCGTATTTTTTCTTCACGCTCAACCACAATCGCTAAAGTGGGTGTCTGAACCCGCCCCACTGTTGTTAAGAAAAATCCACCGTCTTTACTATTAAAAGCAGTCATGGCACGTGTGCCATTAATACCGACTAACCAATCGGCTTCGGCACGGCTACGGGCTGCATGTGACAAAGATTGCATTGTTTGGTCATCACGCAGTTTGGTGAAACCTTCTTGAATGGCTTTAGGCGTCATACTTTGCAGCCAAAGCCGTTTAATAGGCTTAGTGCTATTTGAATATTGTAAAACATAGCGAAAAATCAACTCGCCTTCACGTCCCGCATCACAAGCGTTAATAATATCAGCAATATCTTTGCGTTTAATTAAACGTAACACTGACTTTAAACGTGCCTCTGTTTTAGGAATAGGCTCTAAGTCAAAGTAAGGCGGCAACACAGGCAAATGAGTAAAAGTCCATTTTCCACGTTTTACATCATACGCTTCAGGTGCTTTAATCGTAAGCATATGTCCGACTGCACTGGTAATGACATAACGGTCATTTTCTTGATAATCATCATACTTAGTACACCCGCCTAATACTTTTGCTAAATCGTTCATCACAGAAGGTTTTTCAGCAATAATCAAAGTTTTAAACGTATCATCAAGCGTTGTATTGATAGCTTTAGTTTTAGTTTTTGTTTTAGTTTTTGTTTTTTTACCTTCATGGCCTACATCTACCGTATCTGTTGTGTCTGTTGTATCTGTTATGTTTGTTTTATTAGTCATAATTATTTAAACTATTTAGATGATTTAAAATATTGAAATTGGCAAATAATATTTAAGGTTAATAACGTTATTAAGGTTATTAAGATTTTAAGCAATTTTACTAAAGTTAAATGGTATGGCTTATTAATACTAATAATAACTAATAATAACTAATAATATTGGTATTAATTATCAATGCCATTATTCGTACGGCTTTTAGTGTATTTTTTAATAAAATTTAATACCTGTGTTCGTTGTTCAGCGGTAGGAATATCACGTTTTCCGTAACGCGTTTCATTGGGATTAACCCATAGTTGTTCGTATAAATGTTGTTGTAGTGCATCATTGTTTTTTTGAATACTAAAAATTAAATCACTAATTAACCAACCATTTTCAATTAAAGCATCAAGTAATTCTGGCTTAATCTGCCGTAGACGCGTGGCCATTGCTGCTGTAGTTCTTAGGTTTAATACGCCGTGGTCTAATATAATCGTGCAAGGCTCTAGCTGCATAAACCCCATTTTCTTACACAACTGGTGTACATCAGTTTGTAGCATTTGGAATTCTTTAGCCGTTTGTAACCACGTTTTTTGGGTAAAATTCAAAATTGCTTTAGGAGTGTGCATCATATTTGTATTGTAAACCCATCAAGTATGGGGGATGTTGACTGCATTGTTTTTGCCAAGTTATTTAGGAGTCTGTATGCAAATTATGTTAATTAGTTCACGTTGGTCAGAACCAAAAAGTTATGATTTGTCTAAACGGATAGTGCTAATTATAAGCCTATCAACATTTATTTTATCCGCATTAATTGCTGTAGCTTTATATGGTTTAACCCTTAAATACTCTGCTAATATCCCGATACCATTTTTAAGAGAAACCTTTATGAACGCTGCCGTTACTGAACAAAAAAGACAGGACCAGTTTGTACGTGAAAATATTAATTTAATGGCTATTCAATTGGGTGAGGTAAAAGCACAATTACTTAAATTAGAAGCTTTAGGCAATAGAGTCAGCGGATTAGCGGGTTTAAAAAAAGAATTTGATTTTAAAGGTTTATCAGGACAAGGCGGTTTAGAAATTAATCCCCAAACAATTGGTTTGCCGCAATTATTAACGGCTTTAGAATCGACCAATAAACAGTTAAATCAATACAATGATGTTTTTAATATTTTAGAAAGTGAATTATTAGACAACACTTTAAAAGCTAGGCAAATTTTAACCACGTTGCCTGTCAAAGGTGTTGGTGTCGGTAGCGGTTATGGCATACGTACCGACCCTTTTACAGGCAATACTGCTTTTCATCAAGGGCTTGATTTTGCAGCACCAACAGGGACGCCCATTCTATCAGCTGCAGGTGGCGTTGTGATTACTGTTGAACTACACAATGGTTATGGCAATATGGTTGAGGTAGACCACGGTAATAATTTAGTGACGCGCTATGCACATACCTCTCGATTTTTAGTAAAAATAGGTGACATTGTCAAACGCGGACAAGCGATTGCTGAAGTGGGTTCTACAGGCCGTTCAACAGGACCTCATTTACACTTTGAAGTATTGGTTAATGGCGAAGCACAAAATCCTATGCGATTTTTAGCAGCAGGTAATGATTTAAATAGTGTTAAGCGATAAATTAATCACTATACTAGGCTAATTTAATAGTTGTAGCTTGAATAAGTTGTATGGCTAATATCCTAATATAAGTTGTATGGCTAATATCCTAATGATAGTTAAGCGATAGTGAAATGCTTATATTAATGCCAACGCTTTTAATATAATGCTTTTAATATAATGCTATTTATAATATTTATAATGTTTTTAATACAATGTCTTTAATACAATGCATTGTTAATGCTGTAATTTTCTTAAGCCACATATATGACCGTCGTATCTCAATATATGATGGCACTCACGCTAAATTTCCATTATGAATACAATGCTCACCCCTGTTGCTACTAACGTATTAGCAAGTACTGCTCAAGATAATCTTCAAGACAGTTCAAATGCCCGCTTACGCGAAATTCCTTATAACTACACTAGCTTTTCTGATAAAGAAATAGTTCAGCGTTTATTAGGTGACGATATTTGGAATGTCTTAAATGAGTTGCGTAGCGAACGCCGTACAGGGCGTAGTGCTAAAATGCTTTATGAAGTATTAGGTGATATATGGGTCGTTGAGCGTAATCCTTATTTACAAGATGATTTACTGGATAACCCTAAACGCCGTGCAGCACTTATTGAAGCTTTACTACACCGCTTAAGTGATATTGATCGCAGACGTACTAAAGATGTACAACATACTTCGACGGTTAATTCTTCCGGACAAGTACGTAGCCAAAAAGTAGAAGTATTGCTTCAAGCAGCCAGTGAAGCTGTATTACGTTTTGACCAACGCTTTGATGAAGTGGCTGATTTGCGTAAACGTACTACCAAGGTTTTTGGAAAATTTACCGCTAAAGACAATGTTAAATTTGATGGTTTGAGCCGTGTCAGTCATGTAACAGATGCCACAGATTGGCGTGTAGAGTACCCGTTTGTAGTGCTATGCCCTGATACCGAAGATGAAGTGCCTGCAATGGTAAAAGCCTGTATTGCTTTAGGACTAACCATCGTTCCACGTGGTGGTGGTACGGGCTATACGGGTGGAGCTGTTCCGTTGCATTGGAATACTGCTGTCATTAATACTGAAAAATTAGAGCAGCTTGATGCTGTACGTATGCAAGTGTTACCGGGTACTAACCGTGAATATGCCACGGTGTTTAGTGGGGCAGGCGTAGTCACTAAACGTGTATCAGACATTGCTGATGCTAATGGCCGTGTATTTGCTGTAGACCCTACCAGTAGCGAGGCCAGTTGTATCGGTGGCAACGTTGCTATGAATGCAGGTGGTAAAAAAGCAGTGTTATGGGGAACTGCATTAGACAACTTAGCTAGCTGGCGTATGGTTGATCCACAAGGTGATTGGTTAGAAATCACGCGTATGGATCATAATTTTGGCAAAATTCACGATGCTGCTGTAGCCACTTTTCGCCTAGAGTGGAAAGATGGTAACGTGTCGCCAACCAAAGCTAAATTACTCCGTACTGAAACTTTAGTTATTCCTGGTAGTCATTTTCGTAAAGTCGGTTTAGGTAAAGATGTAACCGATAAGTTTTTAGCGGGTTTACCGGGCGTACAAAAAGAAGGCACAGATGGTTTAATTACCAGTGCAACTTGGATTTTGCACCGTATGCCCAAACACGTTAGAACAGTTTGTTTAGAATTTTTTGGTCAAGCCAAACAAGCCGTCCCTAGTATCGTTGAAATTAAAGATTATTTAGATGCCTTAAGCCGCTTGCCTCGTCCAGAAGGTACACCAACGGATTATGCACCTGTATTGTTGGCTGGTTTAGAGCATTTAGATGAACGTTATTTACGCGCCGTGGGTTACGCTACTAAGTCTAAAAAAGGCCATAATAATGGCAGCGGCGGTAGTGCAGCCAGTGTGCCAAAAATGGTATTAATTGGTGATATTGTGGGCGACGATGAATCTGAAGTAGCCCGTGCTACCAGTGAAGTCGTCCGTATTGCTAATTTACGGAATGGTGAGGGATTTACTGCCGTCAGTGCTGATGCCCGCAAAACTTTTTGGTTAGACCGTAACCGTACTGCGGCGATTTCTAAGCATACGAATGCGTTTAAATTAAATGAAGACGTCGTCATTCCATTACATAGAATGGGTGAATATACCGAAGCTATTGAACGAATCAATATTGAGTTATCCATTAAAAATAAATTGGTGATGATTGATGCCTTAATAGCATTTTTTGAAACCAATTCATTGAGTCAGTATATTGCGGCTTCGGGCGACTCTGAAGTGGATAGCTTGCCTAAAAACGAAATTTTAGGCGAACGCGTACAAGAATCTTTAACATTATTAGTACAAACACGCGCGCGTTGGTATTATTTGCTGACACACATGGCAGATACTTTAATGGATACTTTGCCTATATTACACACATTAGGGCTAGATACCGAAACGGTTCAACAGGCACAGATTCGGTTTAATCAACAGTCTGATACAACTATTTTTCAACTACTACAAGACCGTACCTTCCGTATTAGCTATAAACAAACCTTACGAACAGCGTTTAACCGCATTTTTACGGGTGCTGCTTTCGCCCCCATTTTGGCAGAAATTAAAGCGATACATGGCCGTATATTAAAAAGCCGTGTATTTGTAGCGTTGCACATGCATGCAGGTGATGGCAATGTACATACTAATTTACCTGTTAATAGTGCTGATTATGGCATGCTGACTCAAGCCAATGAAACAGTGGTGCGAATTATGCAAATCGCGCGTGATTTAGACGGGGTTATTAGTGGTGAACACGGTATCGGCATTACTAAACTAGAGTTTTTGACTGAAGCAGAATTGGCCCCGTTTGCAGCCTATAAAGCTAAAATAGACCCTGAAGGCCGTTTCAATAAAGGCAAGTTACTAGCCCATGCTGATTTGCGTGGGGCTTATACGCCCAGCTTTAGTTTAATGGGGCATGAATCATTAATTATGCAACAAAGCGGTAATGCGTCGAGCAATATTGCTGCAATTGCTAACAGTGTAAAAGATTGTTTACGCTGCGGTAAATGTAAGCCTGTATGTGCCACGCATGTGCCGCGTGCTAACTTATTGTACAGCCCACGCAATAAAATTTTAGCCACTAGTTTATTAATTGAAGCGTTTTTATACGAAAGTCAAACCCGTCGTGGTATTAGTATTAAGCATTGGGAAGAGTTTGAAGATGTTGCAGAGCATTGTACCGTTTGCCATAAATGCTTAAGCCCTTGCCCTGTGAAAATTGATTTTGGTGATGTATCCATGAATATGCGTAATTTATTGCGTGAAATGGGTCAAAAATCGTTTAATCCGGTGAATAAAGCAGCTATGTTTTTCTTAAATGCAACAGACCCAACCACGATTAATGTAATGCGTACGGCAATGGTTGATGTCGGCTTTAAAGCCCAGCGTTTAGGCAATCAAATGTTGCGTGGTTTTGCCCATTTTCAGGTCAAAAAGCCACCTGCAACGGTCGGTAAAGCACCGATGAAAGAGCAAGTCATTCATTTTATCAATAAAAAGTTACCCAGTGGTTTACCTAAACAAGCCGTACGAAAATTACTGGATATTGAAGACAGTAAATATGTGCCCATTATTCGTAATCCAAAATTGTCTAGTGAAAGTGAAGCCGTATTTTACTTTCCAGGTTGCGGCAGTGAACGCTTATTCAGCCAAGTCGGTTTAGCCACCCAAGCGATGCTCTGGCACGCAGGTGTACAAACAGTGTTGCCACCTGGCTATTTATGTTGCGGTTATCCGCAAAGAGGCAGTGGGCAGTTTGATAAGGCTGATAAAATCGTCACCGATAACCGCGTATTGTTTCACCGTGTAGCCAATACCTTAAACTATTTAGAGATTAAAACGGTTGTAGTCAGTTGTGGTACCTGCTATGACCAGTTACAAGCCTATCAATTTGATAGTATTTTTCCTGGTTGCAGAATTATTGATATTCATGAGTATCTACTTGAAAAAGGCATCACATTACAGACTAATAATGGATATTTATTTCATGACCCATGCCATAGTCCTATGAAGTTACAAGACCCGATGAAAACTGTTAAAGCCCTAGTCGGTGATGCGGTAGTTAAAGCAGAGCGTTGCTGCGGTGAAAGTGGTACTTTTGGAGTCTCTCGTCCCGATATTGCGACTCAAGTTCGTTTTAGAAAGGAAGAAGAATTACAAAAAAATGAAGCACAATTGGCTAAACTAACCGGTAAAACAGTGGGTGAAAAAGCCAGTACTAAGATTTTGACCAGTTGTCCGAGTTGTTTGCAAGGTTTAAACCGCTATGGCAATGACTTAAATAATGGTTTATTGGAAGCGGATTATATTGTGGTAGAAATGGCTAATCAAATATTAGGTGCAGAATGGATGAAACACTATGTTGATAATGCTAACAATGGTGGTATTGAGCGGGTGCTAGTTTAAATTAATTTAAATTGATTATTTAAGGAGAACCACAATTATGCAAGCTTTGTGGATGATTGTGGCGGCTGGTTTTTTTTCATTGGCTAATTTAGTGATTAAATTATCCATCAATGATTCAAACCCAGCGCAGATGCTATTTTTTCGTGGTCTGTTTGCTGTGTTATGTATGAGTAGCTGGTGTTACTTTAAGCAATACAATGTACGCACGCAGCACTTAAAATTGCATTTTGTACGCGGTATTAGTGGGGTAAGTGCTATTGCTTTATACACTTATGTACTGACTTTACTGCCGATGGTTACTGCTGTAACTATGAATTACACTTCACCGGTGTGGTTGGCTTTATTTACAGTATTCGTCGCATTAATTAAACGAACACAACAACCGCCTATTACTTTGATTGTATGTATATTTAGTAGTATGTTAGGCGTTATCTTATTGTTAAAGCCCATTTTTGAAGAAGGTCAAACCACGACTGCGATATTGGGACTTTTATCGGGATTTTTTTCAGCTGTTGCTTATTGGCAAATCAAAAGTTTAAATAAAACGGGTGAAACGACTACGAAAATTGTTTTTTATCATTCAATCATGATGGTACTAGTAGGTGGCTTGTGGTGGTTGCTGACACCGCGTGCTTTAGAGTTTAATGCAATACCCAATTTGTTAATTATTGGTTTATTAACTATGGCAGGGCAGTTAGCTTTAACATTTGCAATTTCCAATGGCTCTACTTTTTTTGCCAGTAGTTTAATGTACTTATCCATTGTTTTTTCAGCTATTTTAGGTGTTTTATTTACTAAGGATGGCACTACAATTGATATTCTTGGTTATGTAGGGATTACGATTATTGTAGGTAGCTCTATTATGGCAGCGGCTTTAACGACTAAAAAATTAACATAATAATACAAAATGATACAAAAAAATAATTCTATCAATAATTCTCTCACTAATTTAGTAGCACAAACAGGGCAGTTGTCTGGGCAACTACTCACTAAACAACACGGGCTTATATTATTTGCACATGGCTCAAGAGACACGGCTTGGAAGCTTCCTTTTGAATCAATACTCGCTAAAGTTCAAATAAAGCAACCGCAATTACCTTGTGGTTTAGCGTATTTAGAACTAATGCAGCCTGATTTTGCCATGCAAACTGCTGATTTAGTTGCACAAGGTGTACGGCATATTCGGGTGTTACCCCTATTCTTAGCCGTCGGTAAACACTTGCGTGTTGATTTACCAGGCTTTGTACAAGAGGCACAGTTGGCTTATGCTAATATTGATTTAACCTTTGAAGTGTTACCAGCAGTTGGGGAAACTATGGTATTGCAGCAAGCAATTGTTGATTTAGCGTTGTCAAAATAAGACGGTTTATTATCAATAGAATTGACAAAATATAGGTTTTTGAGGCATAATCCAATATCTTTGCATCAATTTTTGACTTTTATCGTGCTTTCATATAAAACTGTGCTTCAGTGCATAGTTAAAATACCTTTGTATAAGTACTTAATCAGTATGATACCAACCGTATCGTATAGTTATGGTTTATGTCGTTTTATTATTTTTTAAATTTAGCTTCACACAGTAGAAACTATGCCAACTATTAATCAACTCGTTCGTCAAGGTCGTCAATCTGAAGTGGTTAAAAGCAAAAGCCCTGCTTTAGCCAATTGCCCACAACGCCGTGGTGTGTGTACCAAAGTATATACAACAACCCCTAAAAAGCCAAACTCTGCTTTGCGTAAAGTCGCTAAAGTTAGATTGACCAATGGTTTTGAAGTCATTTCTTACATTGGTGGTGAAGGTCATAATCTACAAGAACACAGTGTCGTATTGGTTCGTGGTGGTCGTGTAAAAGATTTACCAGGTGTGCGTTACCATATTGTGCGTGGTTCACAAGATTTACAAGGTGTTAAAGACCGTAAACAGTCGCGTTCTAAATACGGTGCTAAACGCCCGAAAGCGGCTAAAGCCAAGTAGTTTTAAATTATTTTAGTGTTTAAGTTTAGTGCCACAACCATGCTTTAGTGTGGCTGTGGTTTTTTTGCAAGTTGCATCTGTAACTTGAGTAAGCGGTTAGCTTAATAGCTGACATTAGTATTTATAATATTTTATTATTTATATAATAAATAAATACGCCTGAATCCCTAAGGAGTTGTTATGCCTCGTCGTCGTGAAGTCCCCAAACGTGATATTTTACCTGATCCAAAATTTGGTAATGTTGAGTTAGCTAAGTTTATGAACGTTGTTATGCTTAGTGGTAAAAAAGCAGTTGCTGAAGGTATCGTTTATGGTGCTTTAGAGCAGATTCAAGCTAAAACTGGCAAAGATGCCATGGAAGTATTTAAAACCGCGATTGAAAATGTTAAACCTATGGTTGAGGTTAAATCTCGCCGTGTTGGTGGTGCAAACTACCAAGTGCCTGTTGAAGTGCGTCCTTCACGCCGTTTAGCCTTGTCTATGCGTTGGATTCGTGAAGCGGCTAAAAAACGTGGTGAAAAAACGATGTTTTTACGCTTAGCTTCTGAACTAACAGAAGCGTCCGAAGGTAGAGGCGGTGCGATGAAAAAGCGTGATGAAGTTCACCGTATGGCTGATGCTAACAAAGCGTTTAGTCATTTCCGCTTCTAAATATTAGACTTCTTTCAAAGTCCTATTTATAGGAAAGCAAAATTTTGATTATTAAAGCTTAATAAGCACTTTTTAATAATTTTGAAAGAAGTCTATTGTATGAAAAAAATTGCTACGGCTGTATTGTTAATTTTAATTATCAATAATGTTTATGCGAAAGACTTGGTTGAGTTTATTGATATAGATCAAAGTCCAATTCCTCTACCACCATTAGAGTTGATAGCCTTAAATAATAACAAAATAAATAAAATTTTGGCAGATGATGGTTTTAGTCATTTAGAAAAAAAATCTACTGAAATTAATAACTTTACAAATAGCCTCAATATGGCTAAAAGTAAAAAATTAAAATCAATGAAAATAACTAACATTGCTCAGTCTCATATAGTGTATGAAAAGCTATCTGATCTTAAATTTTCTTTTAAGCCATTCAACTTTAATCAAGGTAATTTGATTGCTGTTTTACCTCATGGAACATTTAAAAACAATGTTTGGACGGGAGTAGATCGATTTTTTGATATTCCTAATATCGGCATTGCTCGATTAGAAGAGTTAGATTTAGGTGCAAATCAAGGAAAAGTCTATATGTTTAAAACTGAGGTTAATACTAAAGTTAGAGGTAAAGAAGCTATTTCAAAGATTTTTCTAAATAACACTTCAAAGTTAGAAAATATTTCTTGGGTAGAAAATAATATGAGTTATACTTTAAGTTTTCAACCGATTAAATCTAGTTTGAAAAAAACTGAAGTGAGTAGTTTAAATAGCTCTATGAAGATTATTCAACCTACCTTTAGTGCATATTCTCTCACTAAAGAATTAAAATAATTATATTTTTCAGTAAAAATTAAGGATTGATAATGGCACGTAAGACCCCTATTAATCGGTATCGTAATATTGGTATCTCTGCACATATTGATGCAGGTAAAACAACTACGACCGAACGCGTTTTGTTTTATACAGGCGTAAACCACAAAATTGGTGAAGTTCATGATGGTGCTGCCACAATGGACTGGATGGAGCAAGAGCAAGAACGCGGTATTACTATTACCTCGGCGGCTACTACTTGCTTTTGGTCAGGCATGGGTAAAACATTTGATGAGCATCGCATTAATATCATTGATACACCAGGACACGTTGATTTCACTATTGAAGTGGAACGCTCTATGCGTGTCTTAGATGGTGCGTGTATGGTATATTGTGCTGTGGGTGGTGTTCAACCGCAGTCTGAAACTGTATGGCGTCAAGCCAATAAATACAAGGTGCCACGCTTGGCATTTGTCAATAAAATGGACCGTACTGGCGCAAACTTTTATAAAGTTTACGAACAAATGAAGTTGCGGTTAAAAGCCAATCCAGTCCCTCTACAAATACCAGTCGGGGCTGAAGAACACTTTGCTGGCGTCATTGACTTAGTCAAAATGAAGCAAATCATTTGGTCAGAGGAAGACAAGGGCGTCACCTTTACCTACGGTGATATACCTGCAAATTTACAAGAAAAAGCCAACGAGTTCCGCGAAAAATTAGTTGAGGCTGCTGCTGAAGCGAGCGAAGAACTCATGAACCGCTACCTAGATGGTGGTGAATTGACTGAAGATGAAATTAAATTAGCGATTCGTACTCGTACGATTGCTTGTGAAATTCAGCCTATGGTCTGCGGTTCAGCATTTAAAAATAAAGGCGTTCAAGCTATGTTAGATGCAGTCATTGAATATTTACCATCACCTGTGGACATTCCACCTGTTGGTGGTTTAGATGACTATGAAGAGCCAACCACCCGTCGTGCTGACGATGAAGAAAAGTTCGCTGCTTTAGCTTTTAAATTGATGAGCGACCCTTTTGTAGGACAATTGACGTTTGTACGTGCTTATTCAGGTATTTTGAAAAAAGGCGATACGATTTTAAACTCTATTAAAGGCAAAAAAGAACGCATTGGCCGTATCGTACAAATGCATGCTAATCAACGCGAAGAAATTGAAGAGTTACGTGCGGGCGATATTGCAGCCTGTGTCGGTCTAAAAGATGTCACCACAGGTGAGACTTTATGTGACCCAGATGCACCCATTATTTTAGAGCGTATGGTGTTTCCTGAACCTGTTATCTCTCAAGCCGTTGAGCCAAAAACTAAACCCGATCAAGAAAAAATGGGTTTAGCATTACAGCGTTTAGCACAAGAAGATCCTTCTTTTCGCGTTCGTACTGATGAAGAGTCAGGGCAAACCATTATTTCAGGTATGGGTGAACTACACCTTGAGATTATTGTTGACCGTATGAAACGTGAATTTGGTGTTGAAGCCAATGTAGGCAAACCACAAGTTGCTTACCGTGAAACGATTCGTAAAAAAGTTGAAGATGTCGAAGGTAAATTTGTGCGTCAGTCTGGCGGTAAAGGTCAGTATGGGCATGTTGTACTACGCATTGAACCCAATGAAGCGGGTAAAGGTTTTGAGTTTTTAGATGAAATTAAAGGTGGCGTAGTTCCGCGTGAGTTTATTCCAGCCGTTGAAAAAGGCTTACGTGAAACAATTACAGCAGGCGTATTAGCAGGCTATCCAGTCGTTGATGTAAAAGTTGCTTTAACTTTTGGTTCATATCATGATGTTGATTCAAACGAAAATGCTTTTAAAATGGCAGCTTCTATTGGGTTTAAAGACGGTTGTCGCAAAGCAAGTCCAGTTATTCTTGAGCCAATGATGGCAGTTGAAGTTGAAACACCTGAAGATTATGCGGGCAATGTAATGGGTGATTTATCATCACGCCGTGGTATGGTTCAAGGTATGGATGATATGGTGGGTGGTGGTAAGGCGATTAAAGCCGAAGTCCCATTATCAGAAATGTTTGGTTATTCAACGACTTTGCGTTCAATGAGCCAAGGCCGTGCTAGTTATACTATGGAGTTCAAACATTATTCTGAAGCACCAAAAAATGTAGCAGAAGCTATCATGGCTGCTAAAGCAAAGTAAGTTACTGATTAATCATTTGAATTACCAGTAAATACTGCACAAGTAACTAAACCACTAGTAAAATAGCGGTTTAGTCAAATATTAGCGTAATTTAACTTATTTAATAATTTAATAATTTAATAATTTAATAATTTAATAATTTAATAATTTAATAATTTAATAATTTAATAATTTAATAATTTAATAATTTAATAATTTAATAATTTAATA
>JBEDNN010000044.1:0-16244 GCA_041170585.1 Pseudomonadota bacterium
GCATTGAGTATCGGAACGACTAATTGTGGGCCTGCTTGTTGGGCTAATTCACTGTCTACATGGGTAGTGGTTATACTAAAATCACTGGGTTCTGGCACTAGATAAGCGATTTTCTCTAAAAATGCTTGATACTGTTTTATTGCAATATCACCTTCAATGATATTTGGGTTATTCGTATGCCATTGATTTAATTCGGCTTGCAACCGTTCACGTTCCGCTAATAATGCCCTATTTTTAGGGGCAAGGTCTTGCACAATGGATTCAAATCCTTGCCAAAAATATTCAGCAGCAATGCCTGTATTGGGTAATATTTCTTGATTCACCAAATCATACAAGGCAGTCGCAATGTGTAGTTTTCCGATTGTAACTCGAGTAAATGTACTCTCAAAATCAGGTAATTTAGAAGCGGCTATTGCAGAAATATTCATAAGTTATTAAGTATTTATAGTATTTTGATATTTTGATATTTTGATATTTTTAGTAATATTAAACTTTATAATTTTATAATTTTATAGCTTTGTAGTTTTAATCAACTATTCGTTGTGCCGCTACAGTGAGTAATTCTTGAGCGTGCTGTAGCGTGGTTGAAGTAATGTATTCACCACCCAACATTCTAGCAATTTCCTGACACCGTTCAACCTCATTTAAAGGCAGTACAGTAGATAAAGTAATGTCATTCACCAACGATTTACTGACTTTAAGCTGTTGATGTGCGTTAGCAGCTACTTGTGGTAAATGCGTCACTGCCAATACTTGTACGCTTTTACCAAGCTGGCGTAATTTCTGACCCACAATATCTGCGGTTGCACCGCCAATACCACTGTCTACTTCATCAAAAATTAAAGTAGGTATAACCGTTTGACTGCTGGTAACCACACACAATGCCAAGCTAATACGGGCTAATTCACCGCCACTGGCAACTTTTGCTAAAGGCCGTATGGGCTGCCCTATATTAGCACTGACTTGAAATTCAATGCTGTCTACTCCATGAACACAAGCCGCACTGGGTGTACATGTCACGGCAAATTGTCCACCTGACAAAGCCAATGATTGCATGACTTGTGTAATTTTATGCCCTAGCTTTTTAGCTGCATCAACACGTGTTTTAGATAAGCTATTCGCTGCGGTATCATAATGTTTTTGTGCCATCGCAATTGCAGCGTGTAATACTGAAAAATCTTGTTCGGCGTTTAAACGGTTTAGTTCAGCTTGTACTGTTTTAAAGCGTTCTGGTAAATCAGCGGGCGGTAAACGTAATTTGCGTGCAACACTGTGCAAAATAGCTATGCGTGATTCTATGGTAACTAGTTGATCTGAATCTAAATCAATTTTATTTAAATAGCTGGCAATAGTGTGTGAAGCCTCTTGTAGTTGAATATACGCTAACTCTAATGGTTCAGCTAGTTGAGTCATTTGTATATCATATTTTGATAAATGATTGACTGTAGCATTTAAACCGCGTGTGCGTTGCAACAATGAATCTTCAGAGTCGTCTAAAACAGTTAAGGCATCCTGTAATTGAGTCAGTAAAGTAGCATTATGAGACAAGCGTTTATGGTCTGTTTCTAACTGTTGCCATTCGCCCGCTATCGGTTGAATAGCTGATAATTCTTCAAATACCCACGCCAGTTGTTCACGTTGGGCATTTAGCTGGGCATATTGAGTTTCGGCATTGTGTAAGGCTTTTAAACTAGTTTGTAAATTATCCCAGCTAGAACGTACCGCTTTACGTGCTAATTGATTGTGTGCATACGCATCTAATAATAAGCGTTGATTATTTGATTTTAGTAATGATTGATGCTCACCTTGCCCGTGAATATCAATTAAAAGCTCACCTAATTCACGTAATTGACCTATTGTTGCCACTGAACCATTTACCGTACAACGGCTGCGATTGTTGGTGTCAATGGTTCGGCGAATACACAATGTGGGTATTTCTATGGCAGTAGATGTACTTACAGTTTCAATAAAATCATTGTTTAATAACCATTGATGTGCGGCTTGACTTGGCATAAATGTAGCAGAAATATCGGCTTTATTTTGACCATGACGTATCCAATTAATATCTGCTTTACCGCCCAATACAAAGCCTAAAGCATCTAATAAAATAGATTTACCCGCCCCAGTCTCCCCTGTTAGCGTTGTTAAACCTGAACTAAACTCTAAGTGAGTATGTTCAATTAATACAAAATTTTTAAGGTCAAGATTTAATAGCATCAGAAAAAGAAAATAATATTAAAAAATTAAATATACTTAAATATACTTAAATATACTTAAAAATATCCAAAAGTATCTAAAAAATAAGCGGTCTTAAAAAATAATTAGTGTGTAACTAAACTGCTGTTGTCGCCTGTAAATGAGGCACAATTGGATTGTATGTCCAGTGTAGTTTGTGCCGCAAAGTATGGTAATAATCGTAAGACAAAGGATGAACGAATATCGTTTTAAGCGGTGATTTGCTTAAACGTATAATATCATGTGCTTGCAAAGCAGGCCATTGTTGCATATCAAAACTAGCAGTAGCACCCATACCACGGCTAGTCGGCTCTAGTAATACATCAATAATAGAATGGTCAGGTAACACAATAGGACGGTTAGACAACGTTTGTGGAGCAACAGGCACTAAAACAAAGCCCGTAACTGCTGGGTGAACAATAGGGCCATTTGAAGACAAAGCATACGCCGTTGAACCTGTAGGTGTCGCTAATACTAAGGCATCGGCACGTAAATGATAGGTTAATTTTTGGTCAATATGTACACACACATCTACCATACTCGCGTAATTACCACGGGCAATCACCGCATCATTTAATGCCAAAGCATGAGCGATGGTTTGACCGTTTCGTATTAATTCACCTTGAATCATACTGCGGGGTTCAAGGGTGTAATGTCCTTGTAAAACTGTGTTTAAATCATTTGAAAAGTCTTGCAAACTAATGTCAGTCATAAACCCCAGCTGCCCTTGATTAATACCAATCAAAGGCATATTTGAACCAGCTAAACCACGGGCAACTGCGAGCATAGTACCATCACCGCCTACGACGACCAAAGCATCAACTTGCGCTGGCATTTCACGCAAATCAGTAATGGTGTATGTATTGTGTGATACACCAAAGCTGGCTAAACTAACGGCCGTGTGTGTTTCAATTTGACATTCACCACGCTGACACAACCAATTAGCTACGCCTGCAAGTGCAGCCAATCCCGTGGGAGTTTGCGTATGGGCTGGTTTACCGACTAAGCCAATACGTTTAAATATAGAATTAGATGAAGCGATAGTAAACATAGTAGCCGTATAATGTGTTCAAATAAGCAGTTTAGCGTATTAGTGTATAACTTTAACGCACCACTTGGTTTAATTGACCTGCACTGTATTGTTGTGCCATCTGATTTAAAGACAAAGGTTTGAGTTTACCGGCTTGACCTTCGCAATTAAACTCAATATAACGTTGTTTGCAAATCGCTTGTGCCGCTGCACGGGCTGGTTTAAGCCATTCACGGGCATCAAATTTGTCAGGATTTTCAAACATAAATTGACGCACTGCCCCTGTCATTGCTAAACGAATGTCCGTATCAATATTAATTTTTCTAACGCCAAATTTAATGGCTTTTTGAATTTCTTCTACAGGTACGCCATACGTTGTTCGCATTTGCCCGCCATATTGATTGATTTGAGCTAACAATTCTTGTGGCACACTGGACGAGCCGTGCATCACTAAATGGGTGTTTGGAATGCGGCGATTAATTTCTATAACGCGGTCAATCGCTAAAATATCGCCCGTGGGTTTTCTTGTAAATTTATAAGCCCCGTGGCTAGTGCCAATTGCAATCGCTAAAGCGTCTAATTGTGTACGTTGCACAAAATCAGCAGCTTGTTCTGGGTCGGTTAGTAATTGTTCGCGCGTCATAATCGCATCAGTACCATGCCCGTCTTCTTTATCGCCTTGCATCGTTTCTAAACTGCCTAAACAGCCGAGTTCACCTTCAACGGTTATCCCTAATCGGTGTGCCATATCTACGACTTGACGGGTTACTTGAACGTTGTATTCATAACTGGCAATAGTTTTACCGTCAGCTTCCAAACTACCGTCCATCATTACGGAGCTAAACCCTAAATCAATGGCACTTTGGCAAACTGAAGGGTTTTGTCCGTGGTCTTGATGCATCACTAAAGGAATATGGGGGTATTGTTCAATCGCTGCTTGAATTAAATGCTTAATGAAAGCTTCACCTGCATATTTACGAGCGCCTGCGCTGGCTTGTAAAATCACAGGTGCACCGACTTCGTTTGCTGCTGCCATAACGGCTTGGACTTGTTCAAGGTTATTGACATTAAACGCGGGAATACCGTATTGGTGTTCAGCTGCATGGTCTAACAATTGGCGCATAGAGACTAAAGGCATCGTATATTCCTAAAAAGTAAGGGTTGAATAAAAATAATTACACCGTTATTTTATAAGTTTCATACGATTTTTGTAAAATTTTATAAAATAAAAGCAAAATATTACTTATTTATAAGTTTACAATCATTCTTATAATTATTCATATTAGCTATAAGCATTATAAATAATAAAAATAAATAATATATATAATAAGCAATATATAATAATCAATATATTATAAGTAATATATAATAAGTAATATAATAATATTAATATTAATATTATTAACATTAATTTGATTTGTATTTATTATACTGTAATAGGCATATATTAAAAATACGCTAAACATATAATAAACATATAATAAACATATAATAAATAATTAATATAAATATAATAAATATTTATTATAAAAATAAGTACAAATGAAAATATTTATTAAAGTATAATCTAATATAAACAAATTATTATCGTTTTTGACAAAAGTACTAAACATTAAGCACATGATTATTCATACCCATCGCACCGTCCCACCTTGCTTTTTATCAGGCCTAGAGCCACTTATAATCAATACTGATTCTTTGTTTATTAATGTAGGCGAACGTACCAACGTTACAGGCAGTAAAGCGTTTGCGCGTATGATTTTAAATGAACAGTTTGATGAGGCTTTATCGGTAGCACGACAACAAGTTGAAAATGGTGCACAAATTATTGATATTAATATGGACGAGGCTATGTTGGACAGCGAAACCGCTATGGTACGCTTTTTAAACTTAATCGCCAGCGAACCTGATATTTCAAGAGTGCCTATTATGATTGATTCGTCTAAATGGAATGTTATTGAAGCAGGATTACGGTGTGTACAGGGTAAAGCAATTGTTAATAGTATTAGTATGAAAGAAGGCGAAGCAGAGTTTTTACGGCAAGCTAAACTGTGTAAGCGTTACGGTGCTGCAGTGATTGTGATGGCATTTGACGAGCTTGGGCAAGCAGATACTTATACTAGAAAAGTAGAGATTTGCGAACGGGCTTATCGCGTATTAGTGGATACTATTGACTTTCCACCTGAAGACATTATTTTTGATCCAAATGTATTTGCTATTGCTACAGGCATTGAAGAACACAATAATTATGCCGTAGATTTTATTGAAGCTACACGGTGGATTGTGCAGAATTTACCAGGTGCAAAAATCAGTGGCGGTGTAAGCAATGTTAGTTTTAGTTTTCGCGGCAATGACCATGTGCGTGAAGCAATTCATACCGTATTTTTATACTATGCGATTCAAGCAGGTATGACAATGGGGATTGTCAATGCGGGGCAATTAGGTGTTTATGCCCAATTAGACCCTGAATTACGCGACTGCGTAGAAAATGTTGTCTTAAACCGCAGTCCTGATGCTGGCGAAAAACTGGTAGAAATCGCTGACCGTCATAAAACAGGCGGTATTAAAAAAGAGTTGGATTTAAGTTGGCGACAAAACGATGTGAATGCGCGGTTATCACACGCTTTAGTCAATGGAATTACCCAGTTTATTACTGAAGACACAGAAGAATGCCGTGCAAATTTATTTGCAGCAGGTAAACGTCCGATTGAAGTCATCGAAGGGCCACTCATGGACGGTATGAACACAGTCGGTGACCTATTTGGGCAAGGTAAAATGTTTTTACCGCAAGTCGTCAAATCTGCACGGGTGATGAAACAAGCCGTTGCCCATTTAATTCCTTTTATTGAAGCAGAAAAATTACTAGATCAATCAGCGGGTAAAGATGTACGCAGTAAAGGCAAAATGGTGATTGCTACCGTCAAAGGCGATGTACACGATATTGGAAAAAATATCGTGACTGTTGTTCTACAGTGTAATAATTTTGATGTCGTCAATATGGGCGTTATGGTGCCATGTCATCAAATTTTAGCGACAGCAAAAGCTGAAAATGCGGATATTATTGGTTTGTCAGGTTTAATTACACCCAGTTTAGAAGAGATGCAATATGTTGCCAGTGAAATGCAAAAAGATGATTATTGCCGTAGCCGTAATATTCCTTTGTTAATTGGCGGAGCAACAACTTCGCGAGTACATACGGCTGTAAAAATTGCCCCTTATTATGATGGTCCTGTTATTTATGTGACTGATGCCAGTCGCAGTGTGGGCATAGCCACTCATTTAGTCAGTGACAATGCTAATCAATTTATAAGCAATTTAAAAGTTGAATATGAACAAGTAAGATTAAACCATGCCAATAAAAAAGCCACACCTTTAGTGAGCTTAGAGCAAGCACGGGCTAATAAAACGTTTATTAATTGGGCAGATTACACCCCGCCTAAACCTAAATTTATTGGTAAACGACTGTTTAAAAATGTTTCTTTAAATGAATTAGTCCCATTTATTGATTGGCAACCTTTTTTTCAAACATGGGATTTACACGGCATTAAAGTCATTGATGGCGTAGTACAAGATGACCCTGTTGTCGGTGAAGCCGCCCGTAGAGTGTATGCTGATGCACAAGCGATGCTGACCAAACTACTGGCAGGCCGTTGGCTTACCGCGAATGCCATTGTGGCGTTTTATCCCGCTGCCAGCGTAAACGAAGACATTATTTTGTACACAGACGAATCACGTAAAACGCACTTAATTACTTGGCGTAATTTACGTCAACAAACGGTAAAGCGTGAAGGTATCGATAATAAATGTTTGGCTGATTTTATAGCCCCGCTTAATTTAGGTATTGCAGACTACATCGGTTATTTTGCCCTGACAACGGGCATTGGTGCTGATGCAAAAGCACATCAATTTGATGATGCAGAAGATGATTACAACAGCATTATGATTAAGGCACTGGCTGACCGTTTTGCTGAAGCGTTTGCTGAACACATGCATCAACGGGTTAGAACTGATTTATGGGGTTATGTTCCCGATGAAAATCTAAACAATGCTGATTTAATCGCTGAACGCTATCAAGGTATTAGACCCGCCCCTGGCTATCCTGCTTGCCCAGTTCATACGATAAAAAAACCTATGTTTGATATTTTAAATGTGGCTGATATTGGTATGGACATAACAGAATCGTATGCTATGACACCTGCCGCCAGTGTCAGTGGCTTTTATTTTAGTCATCCACAATCGCAGTATTTTAATGTGGGTGAAGTGAGTGACGAACAACTATAATCACTGTACTTTAAAATGAGATTTAAATGAGATTTAAATGAGATTTAAATGAGATTTTTTTATTACCTACAGTATTAAATTTATTAGCTTAATATTAGCTTAATGAAAGATTAAAACTGTAAAAGCCTAAAACTGTAAAATCAAGTGTAAAAACTATACTATGACACAAACACAATTTTCTTTAATTATTATTGGCGATGAAATTTTATCAGGACACCGTATTGACAAGCATTTTTCGCATATTTTAGCTGCCTTTAAACAACGTGGATTGAGTCTATCGCAAGTGCAGTATGTCAGTGATGACCGTGAGCGAATCACCCGCACAATAAAGCAAGCTTTAGACAGTGGCGATGTAGTTATTAGTTGTGGTGGCATTGGTGCAACCCCCGATGACCATACCCGTCAAGCAGCAGCTCATGCTTTAGGCCTTGAATTAGTCTTACACCCACAAGCAAAAGAGTTAATTACCGCCTTTTGTTTAAGCAAAGGAGATGTAGATATGACTACGCCCCAAAATCAGTTTCGCTTAAATATGGGGCATTTTCCTCTTGGGGCTGACATTATTCCTAATACATATAATGGTATTCCTGCTTTTAGTATCAACAAACGTTTGTATTGTTTACCTGGCTTTCCTGTGATGGCTTGGCCGATGTTAGAGTGGATACTTGATACGCACTACCAGCATTTGTTTGATTCACACGTCCAAATAACTCAAGCCATACGGGTATTTGATTTGCCAGAATCAGCATTAATTAGTTTAATGCACCGTATTGAGTTGGAATATATACCTTTAAAAGTGTATAGTTTGCCCAATGTAGGACAACCAAATATAGAGCACAATAAACCACATATTGAATTAGGCTGCAAAGCACCTAAAACACATTCACAACACTTAGCCGATGCAATGGCAGCCATACAAGCTGCCGTACAACAATTAGGCGGTACTGTGATGTCAATCAATCAATCTGCGATTGTGGCGGGATGAACATACACCCTGAATTAGTAGTAGATGCACATTGTCAAATCGCTGGTGATATTAGTAAAATCAGTAAAACAACACACCAACATAAATATTGTAAAAGTAATAATTTAACATTACCGAATATTTTCTACTCGTACAAAGTATTGTACATAATAAAAAGTCTGAATCAAGATTTTCAGAATTTATAGATTTTTAGAATTTTAAAATCTTGTCTTATCTTTTAATTTTAAAAATCCTGATTCTAAGCATTGTTTATAATCAATGTACAACGTAGCGTGAAGGATTGACTTCGTCATCAGGCGGTGTAATATGAACCATATCACCTTCAGTATCAGGAAACAAAGGTGCTTCGCAATCATCACAGTACTCCATAGGAATAGTGTCTTCCAATAAGCGAATACGGTGAATATTTAAGGCTTTTAAATGTGCCAATATCTCCTCTAATAAATCTTCTTGTAACTCTTCACGCCCAAGCAATGGCCATGTTATGCCTTGTAAAACAGTTTCGTCATTCTTCAATAACAAACTAATTCTATATTCCTCAAATTGCGAACTGTAACACGCTCCAATAACAACCCTTAAATCGTCAATAGTCACTTCCATTTGAGTGATTAAAGTCAAAATAGCCGCGTGTAAACTAAAGCCACGAATGGCTAATTCAGCATTGCGATTGGCTTCATAATAAGGTTGTGGAGGCATCACATCATAAGCACACCCAACAAAGTAATCTGCAAGGACTGTATGAGCTATTTCACGCCATAACGACTCTTGTAAAGCTAAATCAGGCTTATTTTCTTCACTTAATAATAATTTAATCGGATTAATATCAGGGTGATGGCGTACTACTGCCAATATAAAACGGTTATCGGCTAAAGCATGGTTGCCTGTACCATGCTGATGGTCTATGTCGTCTAAGTGCTGTGGTTTAAATTTAAAGTTTGATACTAAATTTTGCCCCTTAATAGCCTGTGCAAAATACGCGTGAGCCAATTGATGCGTATCGTAAAAGCCATCGGGTAAATAATCTGGCGTATATAAAGTATGGCTAATATGAACGTCTGTAGTATCGGTTAACCAGTGTTGATGGACGGCTTTGCTTAAGGCAAGCACACTGGCTGTATCTAATGTGCCTGAAGGCAAGGCATTACTACTCCATACTAAAACAGGAATCGCCAACAAACTACTGACTTTACCATCAGCACTCAAAGTGGTTTGTACACAAAACTCTATACAGTCGGCCAACAATTCATACGCTATTGTATTTTGCTCCCATAGCATTTCTAAAGCATTAAACAATACAGGGTCTTTATTAATGCTTAAAACGTGCATAATCATTTCACAGACGGGTGCAACGCGATTAGACGTAGCAGATACGGTATTACACGCTGTAGTGGCTGCCACAACTAACTGTTCAGTGAGTACACGTTGAGTCGGTGTTTTATCATTTTTTGAAGAGGGTTTAGATGATTTAGACATTGTATTTACGTATTATTTAGAATAAAAAAAACTGGTACAAAACATACCGTTTTATACCAGTTTTAAAGCAAAACAATTAAAGTTTAGTATTTTTTTAGTATTTATCAATGCTATTATTACTAAATATAGCCTTTTCTATGGCTAAATCTTCTCAAAGTAGCAATACCTCAAACCTTAACTTTTAATGTTTACGCCAACAACAAAGTTTGCATACGTTGTACATAGCCTGCGGGGTCTTCTAACTGCCCACCTTCAGCTAAAGTCGCGTGGTCTAACAATAACTGTGCCAACGCGGGTAATTGATTCGCATTATTTTGCATACGTGTGACTAAAGCGTGCTTGGGATTAATCTCTAAAATCGGTTTATTGACTGGAGCGGATTGCCCTGCTTGTTTTAACATTCTAGCCAAATGCCCACTCATATCACCATCTTCCACAACTAAACACGCTGCACTGTCGGTTAAACGCGTAGTGGTACGTACTTCCTTGACTGCATCACCTAAAGCAGATTTAATAGATTCAACCAAAGGTTTTAAATCTTCGGCTATTTTTGCTGCTTCAGCTTTTTCAGCCTCATCTTGTAGGCTGTCTAAACCTGCCGAGCCTTTTGTTACATTGGTGATGGGTTTGCCTTCAAATTCTTGTAAATGCGATAGCATCCATTCATCAACGCGGTCAGTCAATAATAGAACCTCTACACCTTTTTTCTTAAAGCCTTCTAACTGTGGATTAGTTTTAGCTGCTGCCAAGCTATCCGCAGTAATGACGTAAATTTGTGTTTGTTCAGGCTTCATACGGGTTAGGTATTCAGCAAAACTAGTGCGGTCTTGTGTGGTGCTAGTAAACCGTAATAATTTAGCAATACGGTCTTTGTTAGCAAAATCTTCGCCGACGCCTTCTTTTAACAAAGTACCAAATGCAGTATAAAATTGAGTGTAATCCTCTACTTTATTAGCTGCTAAATCTTCTAACATAGTTAAAATTCGTTTGGTTGAACCTTCACGAATCGCTTTAACGTCACGGCTTTCTTGTAATAATTCACGTGATACATTGAGTGGCAAATCATTGCTATCAATTAAGCCTTTGACAAACCGTAAGTAGCTGGGCATCAATGCTTTGGCATCGTCCATAATAAACACACGCTTAACATATAGCTTTACGTTAGCTACATGTTCTCTGTCCCACAAATCAAAACTTGCTTTTTTTGGAATATATAATAATTGCGTATATTCGCTGCGGCCTTCTACACGGTTGTGTGTATACGCTAGCGGCGTATCTTGGTCATAAGACAAAGTCGCATAAAAACTATGGTAGTCGGCTTCGGTTAAATCATTTTTAGACCGTGTCCATAAGCTACTGGCTTCATTAACAGTTTCCCATTCATCGGTTTTCACCAAGGCATTAGTCGTTTCGTCCCAATCTTCTTTCAGCATTTGAATGGGAAAAGCAATATGATTAGAGTATTTTTTAACCAATGCAGATAGCTTCCAGCGGTTAGCAAATTCAGTTGCATCAGTTGCATCATCACGGCTGTCATCACGCAAATGTAAAACAATTTCTGTACCAATTTCTGCTTTATTAACTGTGTTTAGCGTGTACTCGCCTTGCCCTTCACTGCTCCACTCAATGGCTGCATCAGCCGATTGCCCTGCTTTACGGCTACGTACAATCACTTGTTTAGCAACAATAAAAGCACTATAAAAGCCCACGCCAAACTGTCCAATTAAACCCGCATCTTTTTGTTGGTCACCTGATAATTGTCCAAAAAATTCTTTAGTACCACTTTTAGCAATCGTGCCTAAATGCGACTGGGCATCACTAGCATCCATACCAATGCCTGTATCAACTAAAGTAATTGTTTTAGCCTCGCCATCAAATGATAGGCGTATACGTGCTTCATCACCGCCTAATGAGGCATCACTTAATGCTAAAAAACGGCGTTTATCTAAAGCATCACTGGCGTTGGAAATCAACTCACGTAAAAAAATCTCACGGTTTGAATACAACGAATGAATCATTAAATTTAATAATTGCTTAACTTCTGCTTGGAATACGTGGGTATTATTACCAGTTGGTGTGCTAACGGTTTCAGTCATAATATATCCTTAAAAAATAAAGTTAAATGTTTAAGCGGTTAAACAGCGATTAGACGGTTAAACACTTAAAAAAGTGTAAAGCCTATTTGTTTTGAGGGCGAAATCAGATTTTTCAAGGTTTTTAATATTTTTAATATTTTTAATATTTTTAATATTTTTAATATTTTTAATATTTTTAATATTTTTAATATTTTAATATTTTAATATTTTAATATTTATTTTAGATAAATAATCTAGCATACTTGGGTGTTGCAACTGAATACGCCATTCATTGCGTAAACGCGAACTATCAACACGCCTAGCACTTGACAGCATACTCCACGCAATCGGACTTAATGTCGCTTGTACTGCCTCACGCGGTAACTGTACGGGTGTGGGCAAATCAAAGCATTGTGCAACTGCTTTTAAATACTCGGCATGCATCATAGGAACACCATCAGCGGCGTTATATGTGCGGCGGTTACCTGATTTAAACACAGCTAACCAACACAGTCTGGCTAAATCATCGGCATGAATATGGTTAGTCGGTACATCATCGGCATCAATCAATGTAGGTAAACGGTTTTTTAAACGGTGTATTGGTAAACGGTCATCAGCATAAATACCAGGTGCTCTTAATATACTGACATGAGGTACAGCACTGTTTTTTAAACGACGTTCAGCAGCAATACGACGTATTGCACGCGGTTCTTGTGCTTTTAATGGTGAAGTCTCATTAACCCATACACCATTAGCTACGCCATATACCCCTGTAGTACTGACATAAATTATTTTTTTAATTCGTGTACTTGGTGAAGTAGCACACGCTAAAAAGCGTCGCATACGGATATCATCTATTCCTTCACCGTTAGGTGGTGCAAGGTAAATAACCCACGGTGCAATTGCTACATAACGGCGTAAGGTACTTAAATGTGCTGATTTATCGTCTAAATCAACCCGAGCAAACCGTATAACAGTATTTAGTGTTTGATGAATTAAAATCGGCGTTCGCCCTAAAGCCAATACATTAAAATGAGTATTAACATTTTTTTTTGATTGAATTTGCTTTAATAAGCGTAATCCTACATCACCACACCCTACAATAAGCAATTGAGTACCACCCATACGGCTGGTTTTCCATGGTTTAACGACAGCGACAGACATTTATGAACACTCCAATATTAACATTAACAGACTCTACTTTTACAGTAACCGTTCATTCAACTCAACCCACTACACCTTCTGTTAGTTTTAACTGTAGCACAGACCAAACAGTATTAGAAGTCGCTTTAGCAAAGGGTTTAATTTTACCTTACGGGTGTAAAAACGGTGCTTGTGGCAGTTGTAAAGCCCCTTTAAATAGCGGCACTGTAAGCCATATTTATGACAATACTACTGTTCGTAGTGCCGAATCTGAACACTCTGTTTTGTTGTGTTGTGCCCGTCCCACCAGTGATATAACGATTACAGCCCGATTAGCCTCTGTTGAATCCGACTACCCCATTAAAAAACTGCCTAGTCGAATAGCCAGTATTACCCGCGTTACACCTGATGTGGCGATTGTTAAATTACAGTTGCCTGCTGCTGAAAAATTGGCTTTTAAAGCGGGACAATATTTAGAGTTTATTTTAAAAGATGGCAGTCGCCGTGCTTATAGTATGGCTAATGCTGCACACAGCTTGGCTGAAGTGCCGTTAAATCAAATTGAACTGCATATTCGCCATACCCAAGGAGGATTATTTACAGACGCTTTATTTGGTGTTGAAGGCAGTCAATTAACCATTAAAGAAAAAGATATTATGCGCATTGAAGTGCCACATGGTACTTTTTATTTACGCGATGCCGACCTAGACAAACCGAATCAAGCTATGGTTATGCTGGCAAGCGGGACTGGATTCGCCCCCATTAAAGCGATGATTGAATATAGCCTTGTAATGGGCTATACCCGCCCAATTTATTTTTATTGGGGTGGGCGACAATTACACGATTTATATGCCCATGATTTAGCATTGTCTTGGGCAGCACAGCATGCACATATCCAATATATTCCTGTATTGTCTGAAGCCAGTAACGCGTCAAATTGGCAAGGCCGTACAGGCTTAGTACATCAAGCGGTGATGAGTGATTATCCCGATTTAAGTCAATATCAGGTATATGCGTGCGGTGCCCCGATTGTTGTCAGTAGTGCACAACGCGACTTTACTACCTTGTGTGCTTTGCCTAGTGATGCTTTTTTCGCCGACAGTTTTACCAGCAAAGCAGATGGCATTGCTTGAAATTAATATAAACACCCTTAATTAATAAAGATGTAGTTATTTAAGTCTATAAAATAGATAACTATATATAATTATGTAATATAAATATTTAAAATATACATGTTTAAAAATGCATTAACTGTAATGTATTGGCTTAAAAAGCAGTTATGGGCTAACTATAAAAGCTACATTAATTATTTATATTCTTTATTCAAAGACGTTCAACATATTATTCAACACATTATTCAAAAGACTATGAACTCAACTATAGACACACAAGCAAATACACACGCAAACGTAAATGATGCCATTACTCAATTAGATAACCTTCAAACTGAAACTTTAGAATCAAAAATAGGCGATACGCAAGAGCTGAATATTGAGCCACCTGTTTTAGATTTACAAGCCCAATTAGATGCGGCTTTAGCACAAAATATTACTTTACAAGATTTGGTCTTACGCGCCCAAGCAGAAGTCAATAATATGCGTCGCCGTGCTGCCGAAGATGTCAGTAAAGCCCATAAATATGCCTTAGAAAATTTTGCCGATAGTTTATTGCCTGTGCGTGATACGCTAGAGCTAGGTTTGGCTAACACGACACAAAGTGAAGCCGCTTTGCGTGAAGGTGTAGAAGCGACTTTGCGTTTATTGGTGAGTGCGTTTGAAAAACATAAATTGTTGGCAATTGACCCCGTACCTGGTGCTAAGTTTGATCCAACATTTCACAATGGCGTATCAATGATACCCAGTGAGCACCCTGCCCAAACGATTGCAGTTGTCATGCAAAAGGGCTATCAAATTGGCGATCGTGTTATGCGGCCTGCTTTGGTTGCAGTCAGTAGTGGTAACTGATTTTTATGTGTGAATTTAATGCTATGCCAGATTGTTTTGGAGTGTGTTGATTAAAGGTTTATTTGTAGTTACATTTAAACCAATTGTTAATACATCACTTAATGGTGCAGTAACAGAATTTGAATGGAAGGTAGTAATGCTTTGGTCAGTTGTACCAGCCCCGAAGCGATTGCACTCAATCCACATCAAGACGGTATGATTGGGCGTGATGTTACCAGCCCTGATAACAGCGATGGCAAATTAGGGTTTAGTTACAGCACTGTTGGCAATTACCCAGTCACTGAATGCGTCCAAAATAAAATCACAGGCTTAATGTGGGAAGGCAAACCTGCAAGTGGCACAGTGCGTGGTAACCCTGCAATGAATCCAAATGGGATATATACCAATTATAACGGCACTTATGGCACACCTGCACAAATTGCTGCATCAACCAACGCACAAGCCTATGTCAATGCTATCAATACCGCAGGCTTGTGTGGGCATAAAGATTGGCGTTTACCTACAGTTGATGAATTACAGGAGATTGTTGATTATGGGGTAACTTCGCCTTCTATTGATAGTGCGTGGTTTCCAAATACACAAATTAGTTCGTATTGGACATTGTCATCTGGTGTGGGTTATTCAAGTATTGCTTGGCTTGTCAATTTCAGTAATGGCTACGTCAGCAACGGCAACCGTAATAGGTATTATTATGTGCGTTTGGTGCGTGCCAGTCAGTAATTGGATTTTGGATTGATTTGTTATATAACCCGCTACTTTTAACCAAGTATGCAGGTTTTTGTTTGTGGCAATACACGGTTTGGAGGCTGGTTGATACATTGTTAAATAGACCCATAATCTTTAAAATTTAAATTCTATGATGCACAACGCTGTTTATTTAAACCCATTTACCGATTACGGTTTTAAACGTATCTTTGGACAAGAGGATTCCAAGGAAATTTTACGTGATTTTGTCAATAGTTTATTGCCCGAACACCATCAAATTGCGACCTTAGAATATGCCAACAACGAGCATTTGGGCTTGAACGAATATGACCGTAAAGCGATTGTTGATATTC
>JBEDNN010000045.1:0-32141 GCA_041170585.1 Pseudomonadota bacterium
GGCATTGCTACTTTAATATGGTTAAAGTATATATTTCTAAAATTTTCTTAGCAAAATAAAGCTTGCGTAAGATAAAAAACACAATAACTATTTTTAAGTAGCAATAACATTTATTTGTTTATTTACTTATCACCACGAAATAGATTGATTATTCCAATCCCAAAAACTGCCTGTATCTTCTGCCGTTTTACTGGCAATAACAGTCAATAAACAGTTAGCCGAATAATCTGGTGTAAACAACTTTCCTTCAATAACACCGCTTTGAAACGGTTTACTAAGTGCTGAATCAACCGTTCCTGGGTGTAATTGTAAGCAAATGGCTTGTGTATGTGTACGCTTGAGTTCAATAGCAACTGTTTTAAACAACTGATTTTGTGCCGCTTTAGCAGCACGATAACTATACCAACCACCCAATTGGTTATCACTAATACTAGCAACACGTGCCGATAAATTAGCAATCCACATAGAAGATTGTTTAGGCATACTGGGCAATACAGCCTTTAATAATAAAATGGGTGCGAAAGCATTGACTGAAAAGCTAGTTTCTAGTGATTCAAGCGTTAATTGTGACAGTGCTTTTTCAGGTTTTAGTAAATAAGTGGTGTCTGTAGCTGGTTGATGTAGTAATCCTACCGTGTTTAATAAAACATTGACACAAGCGGAATCGTCATTTAGCTGGGTACTTAAACGAATTAAGTCATCTTTTTTTGTAATATCGCAAACAATATGTGTGACCCGTTTATCAAAAAAATCATATTTTAAGGGTGTTTTGCTTAACGCATATACTTGAACAGTATTAGGCATAAACAGTAATTGTTTGATAATTGCTTGACCAATAGCACCGTTTGCACCTGCTAAAACAACAGTTAGAGGTATTTGATAAAATGTTTGCGTGTGTGTATTCATAATTAATTAATTAAGTAGTTAATTTATTTTAATATTTTATAAACACAATGCTTTCAAAGTATACAACGCCTCTAAAGCTTGTTTGGGGCTTAGTGCATCAGGGTCTAGGGCAGCCAAGGCATCGTTGATAGCTGTATTTGTATTGCTTAATAATGCTACATTATTTAATATTGTATTATTAATTAAATTATTACTTATTAAATCGTTATTAATTAAAGCATTATTAATTAAATTATTACTCATTAAATCGTTATTAACTAAAGTATTAATATTATCATTTTGGTTTAAAAACAAATCTAATTGTTCTGCGCGATTTTTGTGTTGAGTTTCTAATTGTTGTAAGTGTATGCGTGCTTGGGCTAGTACACTGTGTGGTAAACCCGCTAATTTAGCAACCGCTAAACCATAACTACGGCTAGCAGCACCTGCTTGTACCGTATGTAAAAAAGTAATACCACGCGGGTGTTCTAATGCACCAAAATGAATATTATCAACGCCTGTAAGTGTATTTGCTTGCGCTGTTAATTCAAAATAATGTGTTGAAAACAAAGTTAAAGCCCGCGATTGAGTCGCCAAATGTTGAGCAATACTGGCAGCCAGTGCTACACCGTCAAAGGTACTCGTACCGCGTCCGACTTCGTCCATTAATACCAAAGTATTACCCGTTGCTTGATGCAAAATAGCAGCGGTTTCAGTCATTTCTACCATAAATGTAGACAAACCGCTGGCTAAATCATCGGCAGCCCCTATACGCGTCATAATACGGTCTAAAGTCCCAATACGTGCTACTTGAGCGGGTATATGAAAGCCACAACAGGCCAACAAAGCAATTAAAGCAACTTGACGCATATAAGTTGATTTTCCACCCATATTAGGGCCTGTAATCAGCAACATGTGTGTTTGAGAATTGAGAACGCAA
Organism: Pseudomonadota bacterium; assembly: GCA_041170585.1. Classification (GTDB taxonomy): domain Bacteria; phylum Pseudomonadota; class Gammaproteobacteria; order Burkholderiales; family Burkholderiaceae_C; genus JBDLSY01. Next base: position 1,826 of record JBEDNN010000045.1, read on the forward strand.
TGGTTGGGCGTAAAACGTTCTAAACGTGCTTCAAGTACAGGGTGGCGTCCAGCAACAATATCAATATATGCACTAGAATCACTGCTTAATTCGGCAGCACACCAACGGTACAATGTACTGTGATGGGCAACCGCTGCCAATACATCAAGCCCTGCTAAAGTACTGGCTATGGTTTGAATATTGGCAACATAAGGGTGTAATGAATTTAATAAATGATCATACAGTTGTTTTTCTAATGCTAAAGCTCGGTCTTTAGCTGACAAGGCTTGGTCTTCAAATGCTTTTAATTCTGGGGTAATAAACCGCTCTGTATTTTTTAAAGTTTGCCTACGGCGATAGTGTTCAGGGACATGTTCGGCTTGTGCGCGACTGACTTCAATATAAAAACCTTGGACTTTATTGTATTCAACACGTAAGGTAGCAATGCCTGTACGCTGGCGTTCTGCGGTCTCCATTTGCAATAAAAAAGGAGCAATATCCGCACCTAAACACCGTAATTGATCTAATTCGTCATTAAAGCCTGATGCAAATACGCCACCATCACGTACTAAAGTAGCAGGCTCATCAGCAATGCAATTCAGTATATTGGCTAATTGTTGAATCGCTTCTAAATCGTAACCAACGCAGTTGATAAACCAAGGGGTATTTAAAGCATTTATATGCGTCTGTAACAGGGGTATTTGTATTAAACTTAAACGCAAAGCAGCTAATTCACGCGGCTTAACAACTTGTAAAGCTATACGGCTCGCAATTCTTTCTAAGTCAGGTAAACGACGCAATTCATCGCGTAATGGGTCACGTTTAGAGTAATTGACTAAAGCAGTAATAGCCATACTGCGTTGATTAGCAATCGTGGTTAAGCGTGTCGGTGCAGTGAGCCAATCACGCAATAAGCGGCTACCCATTCGCGTTTGACAATGGTCTAATGTACTGGCTAAAGTCGGTGTGCTGTCGCCTTTTAATGTGCGTATTATTTCTAAATTGCGTAAAGTGACTTCATCGAGTTGTAATACGCTATCTATGGGTTCAATGGTTAAACCCCGTACAGGACAATGTTTGACTGCACTTTTTTGAGTCGCATACATATCTTGTGCGTACTGTAATGCCGCTGCTGCTGCTCCAATTGCAGCGGGCATATCACTTGCACCATACGGGTCTATACTGTGAATGTTTAAAGCATGTGATACTCTTGTCGGAGCTGTTTCAGGGTCAAAATGCCAGTCTGGACGGCGTTGTGCTTGTAATGCAGCCATATTGATAACAGTCAATAGATTATTTATATCTAAACTATCGGCGTATAACCATTCAGCGACGCGACGACGGCTTATTAAGCTGGGCAGTTCTGATGAATTACACTCGGTGATAATCAGTGTACCCGAAGCCCAACATAACCAAGCAACCCCTGTTTTTCCACGGTAAATATGTAGGGCAGCTAACCAAATATGCTCATCTTCGGGCATTAGTTCAGTTTCAATAATGGTTGCTGGTGTAATAATTCGTACTACCCCTCGCTCTACAGGGCCTTTAGCCAAAGCGGGGTCAGACAACTGTTCACAAATAGCGACGCTTAAGCCTAACTTAACTAATTTTGCTAAATATTGCTCTATTGAATTAACAGGAACACCTGCCATAGGAATCGGCTGGCCCGCACTAGCGCCTCTAGCTGTCAAGGTAATTCCTAATAAACGGGCAGCTTCTTTGGCATCATCAAAAAAAAGTTCATAAAAATCACCCATACGGTACAACAGTAAGTGTTGTGGGTGATTCACTTTGATGCGCAAATACTGCTGCATCATCGGTGTTTGCGTGTTTATTCGTGCTAAATTATCTTGCAACCATTGAGGGGCTAAGTTCAGTGCATTTAATGCATTGGTATCAGATTGCTTGCGCATTAAGCTGCTAAAATAGTCGTGTTTACTACCGATACGGTCGGTTCAACAGTAAATGGTGAAGTCATTGCGGCAAGGCTATGATGCAAACGTTCAATTAAACGGCTATCAGCAGCTTCATAAGCGCGGTTAATAGCAAAAGAAAATGAGCGTGCATCAGCAGATCCGTGGCTTTTAACTACAACACCTTTCAAGCCTAGTAGCAATGCACCATTAAATCGGCGGTGGTCAATTCGTTTTTTAAACGCATGTAATACAGGATAGGCTAAGGTAGCCAATACTTTAGTCCACCAAGATCTTTTAAATTCCTCACTAATCATCATTTTAATCATACTGGCTAGTCCTTCCGATGTTTTTAAGGCGATATTACCTACAAAACCATCACAGACAACCACATCAACGGTACGTTTATAAATATCAGTACCCTCAACGTTACCGTAAAAATGCAGCGTTGGTGTATTAGAAATTAAATCGTAAGCGTTTTTATATGCACTATTACCTTTTCCTAGTTCTTCACCAATATTTAACAACCCAATACGCGGTTTATTAATACCATTGGCTTGTGCTAAAGCACTGCCCATAATGGCAAATTGTTGTAAATGATAGGCACTGCATTCAGAATTAGCACCTAAATCCAGCATTAACACAGGTTCAGACTGATTAGTAGGTAAATAAGCAGCAATAGCTGGACGTTCCAAACCTTCAATAGGCCGTAGAACTAAAGTAGCAGTTAAGACTAAAGCACCTGTATTACCACTGCTAACAGTGGCATCGGCATCAAGTAGCTTAACAGCATCAATGGCTTTACGCATAGAAGAGTTGCGTTTTTTACGGTATGCCAAGGCAGCGGGTTCACCCATAGCAACGACATCATCAGTATGAACAACAATGTAACGGGGTGTTAGTTCAGCAGGCCACTGCTGGGTTAGCTCGGTGATTTGTTTGATATTTCCAAACAATAGTAAATATAAGTTTGGATTTCGTTCCAAACTTAGTTGAGCTGCTGGGATTGTAGTTTTAAGACCATGATCTCCACCCATGCAGTCTACAGCGACTTTAATCATATTAAAAAAATATTAATCGGTAATATTATTTACTGTCTACGATTAATATTTATTCAGTGGTGGCAGCAGTTTTTTGCTTAATAATTTGTTTGCCACGGTACATACCATTTGGACTAATATGGTGATATAAATGTACTTCACCAGTTGCTTTTTCTACAGATAAAGCAGGTGCGACTAAAAAGTCATGTGAACGGTGCATACCACGTTTAGAGGGGGTTTTTTTGTTTTGTTGAACAGCCATGGTAGTTCCTTAATATAATAGTGTATAAAAATAATATAGAGACAATGTAGAAATAATGTAGAAATAATGTAAAAATAATATAACAATAAACAAAATAAGCTAAACGAGTAAGGGTAAGTTAAATAAATAGCTTTTGTTTGAATAGCCTATTATTTTACTTTAAATTTTTTAAATATGCACAAACTTACTTAAACAGTGTAAATGTACCTAAAAATAAAATAAAAAATAAAATAAAAAATAAAATAAAAAATAAATATAAAAATAAATATCAATATTAAAAATGGAATATTAAAATGATTGCACAAATTCGTGGCACGTTAATTGATAAAACACCTCCACATATTGTTATAGATTGCGTGGGCGTAGGCTACGGCATCAGCGTACCTATGAGTACTTTTTATCAGTTGCCTAATGTAGGCGATGTTGTCGTTTTACTAACAGTACATGTTGTGCGTGAAGATGCACAACTGCTATACGGATTTGCTACGGCTATTGAACGTGAAGCGTTTAAGGCAGTTACCAAAGTAACAGGTATAGGTCCACGTATCGGATTGGCTGTTTTGTCGGGAATGAGTGTTGCTGAACTGGCAGAAGTTGTGGTAGCCCAAGACAGTACAAAGCTGGCAACTATTCCCGGTATTGGTAAAAAAACCGCTGAACGTTTACTATTAGAGCTTAAAGGCAAGTTAGGTAGCGATATAGAGAGTCATATAACCGTAAACAACGTTGTTAATGGAAAGTCTGATATGCTAGGGGCGTTATCCGCTTTGGGGTACAACGACAAAGAAGCCTTATTAGCTTTGAAAAATATACCTACTGGCACTAGTGTAAGTGATGGAATTCGTTTGGCACTTAAAACACTGTCTCGGTAAAATAAAAGTGTAGACTGACTGTCTAAAAAACACATAAAAAAATATAAAAAATATATAAAAAATTAATTTAATTCATTTAAGCTAAAAATAGACCGCTACAATCATACTTTTATAGTGTATGTCTAATGTAGTGTATATCTAATCTAATAATTGATACGTTTAACATAAACTTGGTGCTTTTTATTTATGCCCTGTTTATATTGAGTATTTAAATATTACTTATTATTTTATTATTTAGCGTTGATGGGTGTTTTAGATATATTTTAGATATTTTAGTTAGTTATTTATTCATTTAATTAAAAACAAGGTAAAAATATGACATCTGTTGCAAATGCACAATCGGCTGCTCCAGCAAGTATGAGTTTATTTGGTGGTGGTTTAAGCGGTTTAATATTACCCGTCGCTTTATTTGGTATATTTTATTTTTTAGTGATTCGTCCACAAAATAAACGTCAAAAAGAGCATCAAACCTTGGTTGATTCCATTAAAATCGGTGATGAAGTGATGACCAGTGGTGGTATTTTAGGCAAAGTAAATCGAATTACTGAACAGTATATTGCTTTAGAAATAAACAATAATGCCGAGATACTATTGCAGCGTACATCAATTTCAAAAGTACTCCCAAAAGGTACACTTAAATTAATTTAGTTGCTTTTGTAATTTTATAGTTTTATTATTTTACTAATTTTTTAATTTTTTAATTTTTAGCTTTTATTTTTTTTAGGCTGTTTATGAATCGTTATCCTCTGTGGAAATACCTTATCATTTTGATAGTGGTGATAGTTGCTGTGTTGTACAGTATACCTAATTTGTTTGGTGAGCAGCCCGCTGTACAGATATCCAGTGCCAAAGCCACGCTAAAAGTAGAACCAAATTTACTGGCTAAAGTCAATGAATTGATTTTAGCAACCAAGGTAATAAATACCACTACCGAATACCAAGCCACTGCACAAGGCGGCACTATTAAAGTCCGTGTTAAAACCGAAGCCGATCAAAAAATAATTAAAGCCGCATTAGAAGCGGGTTTAAATCCAGATAAAGAAGATGAAAGTTATATGGTTGCTTTAAATTTGCTACCAGCGACGCCCAAATTTTTACAAGCCATTGGTGCAAAACCGATGTATTTAGGTTTAGATTTACGTGGGGGGGTGCATTTTTTAATGCAAGTAGATATGAATGGTGCTGTTGATAAACGCATCAAAGGCTTGGCCAGTGACATTAGAACTTTTTTAGCCAGAGAAAAGCTACGCCATGGTAGTCTGATTCTATCAGGCAACCGACTAGAATTTCTTGCTCGTGTTGAGTTTAAAGATAAAATCGCTGCTGCTTTGAAAGACAATGTTAGACAAATTGTCTTTATTGAGCAGCCTGATACCAACGGAAATGTACGGTTTGTAGGACAATTAACCAAACAAGCCATTCAAGATATCAAATCAAATGCTTTAAAGAAAAATATAGAAACACTAAATAAACGCGTCAATGAATTGGGCGTTGCTGAACCCGTGATTCAACAACAAGGCGATGACCGTATCGTGGTTCAATTGCCGGGTGTACAAGATGTCGCTAAGGCGAAAGATATTATTGGGCGAACCGCTACTTTAGAGGTGCGTATGGTAGATGAGTCTATTACACGTGGGACAGAGTTATTTACACCGACATCGTTTGAAAGTGAGTTATTTACCAGTGGTAATTCAGTGCCTGTAGTACTATATAAAGATGTAGTATTGACTGGTGATTCTATTATTGATGCGACTGCTAGTTTTGACCAAAATCAACAGCCAGCAGTGAGTTTAGATTTAACCACTGAAGGCGGTAAAACGATGAGTCAAACAACCAGCGACAAAATTGGTAAAGCAATGGCAGTGGTGTTATTTGAGAAAAATAAAGGCGAAGTACTAACCGTTGCAACCATTCAAAGTGAACTGTCATCAAAATTCCAAATTACAGGCATGGGTTCAGCACAGGCTTCAGCTGATTTAGCATTGTTAATGCGTGCAGGATCTTTGGCTGCTCCTATGGAAATTATTGAAGAGCGAACAATTGGCCCTTCTTTAGGAGCAGATAATATTCAAAAAGGCTATAACTCTATGATTTATGGTTTTACCGCGATTGCTGTATTTATGATTGCATATTATTTATTATTTGGTGTATTTAGCGTGATTGCATTGGGTATTAATATGGCTTTATTGTTTGCTATATTGTCTATTTTGCAGGCGACCTTAACTTTACCAGGTATGGCGGCTATTGCACTGGCTTTAGGTATGGCTATTGATGCCAATGTGTTGATTAATGAACGAATTAGAGAAGAGTTACGGGCAGGTGCCAAGCCGCAAGATGCCATTCACATAGGCTTTGAGCGTGCTTTTGCAACCATTTTAGACAGTAATATTACTACTTTAATTGCGGGTATTGCCTTGTTAGCCTTTGGTTCTGGGCCTATACGCGGCTTTGCTGTGGTGCATTGCTTGGGTATTTTAACCAGTATGTTTTCTGCGGTGATGGTAGCACGTGGTTTAGTAAACTGGTGGTATGGCCGTCAGAAAAAATTAACGCATATCTCAATTGGTCAAATTTGGCGAGCAGATACTGTCGTGTTGCCTGAAACAGCAGGGACGGGTACTTCGTAACGACTCACCCATCTTAATACTACAGATAAGTACAAGTCATAATATATAAATATAAATATAAATAAAAAATAAGGTTTAGGTCTATTATGGAATTTTTTCGCATTAAAAAAGATATACCGTTCATGCGTTATGCTGTGGTATTTAACATTATTAGTTTTATTACATTTTTAGCTGCTGTTTTCTTTTTGGTTGTAAATGGTTTACATTTATCCGTTGAGTTTACTGGCGGTGTAGTCGTTGAATCACGCTATACACAGGCAGCTAACTTAGAGTCTATTCGGCAAAACTTACGTACACTGGGTGTGGCTGAACCTCAAGTGCAAACATTTGGTTCGCCTAATGATATATTGATTCGTTTGGCTTTGAATGATGTTAAAAAAATCGCTGCTATCAATAATGGTAAAGACCAGTTAGATACTGATAAATTTTCGGCAGCTGTACTTAAGCAGGACAATCAAGCCATTAAAATCACCCGCGTAGAGTATGTGGGTCCGCAAGTAGGCCAAGAATTGCTGGTGGGTGGCTTAAAAGCATTAGCCCTTGTCATTATCGGTATCATATTGTATTTAGCACTTCGTTTTGAATGGAAGTTTGCAGTCGCTGCGGTCATTGCTAATTTACATGATGTGGTTATTATTTTGGGATTTTTTGCAGCGTTTCAATGGGAGTTTTCCTTAGCTGTTTTAGCTGCTATTTTGGCTGTATTAGGCTATTCAGTCAATGAATCAGTAGTGATTGCAGATAGAATTCGTGAAAACTTTCGTGATATGCGTCACGCCAGTATTGATGAAGTCATTGATAACGCGATTACCAGTACCATTAGTAGAACTATGATTACCCACGGATTAACTGAACTGATGGTGTTATCAATGCTAGTGTTTGGTGGGGCAACTTTACATTACTTTGCTGTGGCTTTAACGATAGGTATTTTATTCGGCATTTATTCTTCAGTACTGGTGATGGCACCTTTAACTAAATGGTTGGGTATTAAGCGTGAAGATTTAATTAAACCTTTAAAAAAAGTACGCCGTACTGATGATGAATCAGGCTATGAAGAAGGTGATTTTGTGGGTAACCCCAATGATTTTGAAAATGAATTTGAAGGCAACATCATTGAGATAAATCAGATAAATAAATCTAAAGTAACTGCTGATAATAAATTAGGTGAATTGATTATTAACTCTAAAACCAATAATACTAAACCTAAATAAATTATACGTGGCAAACAGTAAATCTCTATTAAAACTAAAAAAACTAAATTTTTTTTCGTATACATATAACTTTGAAAGAAGTTTTATATAAAGTGTACGATAAAGTATAAAATATGTCACAATTTTTTACATTAAATGCAATTATTGGCAATGGTAAATCCTATCAAGTGCCAATATTCCAAAGGGATTATTCTTGGGATAAAGACGATTGGGAAGATTTGTGGAATGATATTGAAGAAATTCTAAATGATAAAACACATTATTTAGGCTATTTAGTGCTACAACCAACAGTTGACGGAAATGAATCTTATTGGGTTATAGATGGTCAGCAACGCATAACTACTTTATCAATATTGGCTTTAGCAGCAACGGCACTGCTTGATAAATGGTCAAAGGAAAATATTGATGCTGAAGATAATATACAAAGAAAAGGATTGCTTGTAGAACGGTATATAGGTAACCGTTCAGCTTCAAAACTTAGTATTAGTCCTAAAATAACGTTAAATAGAAACAATGATGATTATTATAAAAGTTGGCTGCTCAACTTTAGAACTCCGTCTTCTTTAGCAAAATTAAAACCTTCTCAAAAGCTATTGCAAAAGGCGTTCAATTATTTCTTTGATCAATTAAAAATAAAATTCAAAGACAATCAATCAGGTGCTGACCTAGCAGATTACCTTGAAAGAATAGTAGGTAATGGCATTGTATTTACTCAAATTGTAGTAAACAATGATTTAGATGCGTTTAAAGTGTTTGAAACCCTCAATGCTAGGGGAGTAAAACTATCTACAGCCGACCTTTTGAAAAATTACCTATTCAAACTGACGCATCAATTAGGTGAAATTGATTTAGATGAGGCCGAAAGAAGATGGCAAAATATAAACGATATCATAAGAGCCAATGATTTAACCATTTTTATCAGGCATTATTGGAACAGTAAATACAAATTAGAAAGACAGCCTACGCTTTTTAAAGCTATTAAAAGAGAGATTAAAACACCTCAAATAGCGTTTGAATTTTTAGACAAACTCGAAAAAATTAGTCAATACTATACTGCTTTCAATCATACCAATGATGAGTTGTGGGACAAAGAAGAAAAAGTACATTTAAAAGTGATAGATCTTCTCAATGTTACGACTTGTTATTCATTAATGATTTCAGCCTTAGACTTTCTTCCAAGAAATGAATTCAAAATCTTAATCCGAGAATTAGCTGTTATTGTATTTAGGTACAATTTAAGTGATTTAAACCCTAATGAAGCAGAGAGAATATTTAGTAAAGTAGCCAACGACATTGCTAATAAAACAACTTTAACTGCTAAAGATGCCATACTGGCATTAAAAAGTATTTATGTTTCTGATGATAATTTTGAGCAAGCATTTTCTACTGTAATAGTCAATACCAAAAGAAAGAAAGCATTGGTTAAATACATTCTTATTAAAATAGAAAATCAAATAGCCAGTCAAGATTATCAACCAGAAGAAGCGGTGGCTACTATAGAACATATTTTGCCTGAAAATCCAGGGGATATTTGGAACAGTCATTTTCCTGTAGATATCCAAGAAGACTATATTTACCGATTGGGCAATTATGCTTTGCTAGAAGCTAGTATTAACAATAAACTAGATAATAATATGTCTTTTGAAAATAAATTAGTACAGTACAAACAATCAAGCTATATGTTAAGCAACGATTATTGCAATTACGATAAATTTAATCCAAAAGTAGTGGCTCTACGCCAAGATAAAATGGCTACAGTAGCTAAAGGTATTTGGAAAAGTGCCTTTATTCAATCGCTTGTTTAATCCGTAATTAAAACATGTAGTTCTTTTAAGGCTGCTGCATAAGCTTCGCGTTTGAATTCAATGACATTATCCAAATCAATCCAATAGTTAGCCCAACGCCAAGCATCAAACTCTGGTTTTTTTGTGGAACGCAAATTGACAGTATGGTCTTTGGCGATTAACCGCAGTGCAAACCAAATTTGTTTTTGTCCTTTATAGCTGCCACGCCACTCGCGGCGTATCCACTGTTCAGGTACGCGATAATGCAACCAATCATGGGTTCTACCAATTATTTTGACATGTTCTGCTTGCAAGCCTACTTCTTCCCAAAGTTCACGATACATAGCTTGTTCAGGCGATTCTCCCATATCAATACCTCCTTGAGGAAATTGCCAAGAATGTTGCCGAATTCGTTTACCCCAAAATACTTGATTACTTGCATTTAACAGAACAATGCCAACATTAGGTCTGTAGCCTTGTTCGTCTAACATAATAATTAAACCTTTAAATTTTTAAGATGATAGTATTTTAAAGCACAGGCAATAATTATGCTAATTACGCTTTAGCCCGAGTCAATAAAACTATGTTTTAAATACCTAAATACTAAATACCTAAATATACTTAAAACTACTCAAATGTACTTAAAGATATACAGTTGTGATGATATTTTTGAACACATCTGAATAAAAATGCTTTTGACACGTACGATAAAAAGCTACGGTTGATTTATAGCAAGGTTAAAACTCTTCATCATAAATAGTTATTTAAAAAAACTGTAACAGTCTTTTTCAGTACGCTATTATTTTCAAATATTGTGGCTGAATCTCTAAACTGCCATTATCAGAACTAAGCCAAATAGTGCCATCTTGCACCATAATTTGTAATGCCATATTACGTTGTGCTAAGGCTGCTAATGCTTGACTATCACTTGATGTAATCTGTACAACAGTTAAGTTTTTTAAGCGTATCACCGAATTTTTTAAGCTCTCCCACCACACAGGCGTACTACTGGCAAAAGCGATGATTGTTGCTTGTATGCTACGTGCTGCCACACGTTTAATACGGGCTTCGTCAGGCAAACCTACATCAATCCAATGTTGCGTTTGTCCTGTTAAATCTTTGTGCCATAAATCAGGCTCATCTGCGTCCCACATACTTTTGGCAAATTCTAATTGTCCGTAGTCTTCGCTGATTGGACGGTACAAGGCAAAAGCTAAAACACGGTTCATCATACGCTCTTCGGTTTCACTCGGGTGCTTGGCGATAGTCAACGCATGTTCGCCATAACACCCTCTATCCATATCACTAAGAGACAAGTGAATTTTATATATCGTTGCTTTAAGCGCCATGTATACCTTTAAATTAAAAATTGAATAAACAAAGAGGGCATAATATGTTTGTGTAAACTGTGTAAAATAAATACATAGTTATTGATACACAGTTATTTTTTAGGCAACAAACTATCAATCGCTTGCGTTAAATCAGTTTCTTTTATTTCACCCAAGTAACGTTTGACAATACGTCCTTGTGAGTCAATTAAATAACTGGTGGGTGTTACTTTAACCTGATTAAATGCTTGAGCAAGGCTACCGTCCGTGTCATGAACCACATCAAATGGCAATGCACGGCTTACCGCAAAATTACGCACAAATTCTATTGAATCATAATCCATTGCGACTGCAATAGTGCGGTAACCTTTGTAAGCATAATCGCTATACACTTTAGCTAACATAGGCATTTCAGCGACACAGGTTGTACAACTGGTTGCCCAAAAATTAACGAGTGTTACTTGACCTTTTAAACTGGCCATATCAAAAACAATACTGGGCTTTGTTTGATATTGTATTGTTTTAAAAGACACTACAGGGGCGGGCTTTTGTAAAAACTCCGAGGAACACGCCGCCGATAAAGACACGATTAATGCCATTATAGTTACACGAATTAATTGCATCATTGTATTTTTTGGCACTGTTATTAAAGTTGCTATATTTAAAATTGCCATATTTAAACCCATAAAAAAATAAAAAATAAAAAATAAAAAATAAAAATAAAAATAAAAATAAAAATAAAAATAAAAAATAGTCTAACAACGTATCACTGATAGTACACCTTTAATATCACGCACACTAATTAAAGCGGTATTTAGTTTATCAATACCATTGACCATTACCAATAACGTCATACGTGATTCGCCTTTTTTATTTTGGGTATTCAAGGCTGTAATATTGATTTTATGTTTATTGAACGCATCTGATACGTCGCGTAACAATCCAGGTCTGTCTATCGCTGTTAATTTAACATTAACTGTATAGTGTCCTTGAGTGTTTTTGTTGCTGTTATTGTGATGGGCTGCGTTTAATGCGTCAGGATTCCAAGCACATTCAATGATACGTTCAGGGCTTTTAATTGCTAAATGTTGCAAACTACCGCAGGCTGTACGGTGTAAGCTGATACCTTTGCCTCGAGTGATATATCCAATCACTGCATCAGGCGGTACAGGACGGCAACACTGTGCCAGCTGTGTGAGTAACATATCCACACCGACAACCCACACATCACTGTTAGTTTTTGTTGTTTGAGTGATGGTGTGATTGACACGAGCGGCAGTAGCGTTAATACGGTTATGTGCCAAAGAATCCAAATGTTCAAGGGTATGTTCACTGGCTTTATACTCATTGACTTTATTAACCGTCTGCTTAGATATTTCTTTTACTTTTAATGACTCTAATGCTAATTCAATCGCTCTAGTATTAAAGCTGGTTTTATTAGCAGCAATAAACAAAGATTGCGTATCTTCATAGCCCATTTGTTTAGCTAATTGTGCCAATCCTCCCACTGTACTTGCGGCGGTTTTGCCTAAACGGGCTAACTCACGGTCAATCACTGCGCGTCCTTGTATGATTGCTTCATTATGAGCCAGTGCATTAAACCAAGCACGTACTTTGCTGCGGCTACGGTTACTGGCGGTATAACCTAAATGAATATTTAACCAATCACGTGAAGGCCCTGCATCGTGTTTACGATCAGATAATATTTCAATTGTTTGACCGCTAGACAAGGGCGTATTTAATGGTGTTATTGCCCCGTCTATTTTTGCCCCACGGCACCGATGGCCTAAATCGGTGTGTAAAGCATAAGCAAAGTCAATGGGCGTACTACCTTTTGTTAATTCTATCACTCGTCCTGCTGGCGTTAAGCAAAAAATACGTTGATTATTGTTTGATTCACTGTTAGAATTTTGCCAATTTTCACTGTTTGTTTTACTTAAATCTTTTTTCCAAGCCAATAATTGTCTAAGCCAAGCAATTTTAGCCTCTTCAACTGAAGGTTTATTCGTAGCGCCTTCTTTATAACGCCAATGGGCTGCCACACCAAATTCGGCAAATGCGTGCATGGCTTCTGTACGAATTTGTACTTCAACTGGTTTGCCATCATCAGCAATAATCACCGTATGTAAAGACTTATAACCATTGGGTTTAGGCCGTGCAATGTAATCATCAAATTCTTTAGTAATCGGCAAATAAATATCGTGGACTACACCTAAAGCAGTATAACAATCACGTACCGTATTAACCACGACTCGAACGGCACGCAAATCATACAAAGATTCAAATGATAGGTTTTTTAAAGCCATTTTATTAGCGATACTATAAATATGCTTAGGACGGCCATAGACTTTAGCGAGTATATGAGTCGCCGTAAATTCTTTAGATAAGCGAGAACACACGGTTTCTATTAATAGTTGTCGCTCCTCGTGTTTGGCATTTAAAGCTGTATTAATACGGTGATATTGTTCAGGCTGTGCAAATCTAAAGGCTAAATCTTCTAGTTCCCATTTTAATTGCCACACACCTAAGCGGTTAGCTAATGGTGAAAATACTTGTAGTACTTCTTGCAACCAAGCGGCATCAGGTTCAGTATGATGAACAACACAGTCGCGTAAACGAGCTAATTGGCTGCCTAAAGCAATGAGTACCCCGCGTAAATCGGTCGCCATTGCTAAAACCATGCGTCTTAATTGTTCTATTTGTGCAGTTGCATCACGTACATTTTTACCAGCGTGTTTAGGGGCATCAATTAAATGCCGTAATTGTGTAGCCAGTTGCAATATTTGGGCCGCTTGACGGGCGATAGCTGCAGCTTCAGAAGTATCATCATCACTGACTACAAACAATAATTTTGCGGCCGCATTCAGTGTAGGTTCGTGGCCTAGACGGGCTAAAACCTGTGCGACAAGCTCACCGTGCGAACTGCCTAATTGCAGTGTAACTGGCTGAATAATAGACATCAGTTTTAAGTTAATTACGTCCTGTTAAGCGTGCCATTAAACCATTGGCTGCATTTTGTACACCTGCACCGCCCATTTTACCCATTGCTTTCATCATCTTTCCCATACCTGAACTTTGCATTTTTTTCATTAAACCACTAATTTGGTCAAATTCATTCAGCATTCGGTTTACTTCTTGTACACTAGTACCACTGCCAGCGGCAATACGTTTTTTACGCGTTGCTTTAATCAGTTCAGGTTGTGCGCGTTCTTTAGCAGTCATACTATTAATCATACCTTCTATTAAAGCAACGCGTTTGACAGCCGCACTAGGGTCTACTTTACTGGCCGCCGCCTGCATACTAGCAGGTAATTTATCCATTAAATTAGCCATACCACTCATATTTTTCATTTGTGCAATTTGTGCTTTGAAATCGTCTAAATCAAAACGTGCCCCGCTTTTCATTTTTAAAGCTAATTTTTCAGCTTCTTTTACATTAATAGCTTGGCTAGCTTCTTCCACTAAAGATAAAATATCACCCATTCCTAAAATACGTTGAGCCATACGGTCAGCGTCAAATGCTTCTAAACCTGCAATTTTTTCACTAGTCCCTGAAAACTTAATTGGTTTACCCGTAATATGACGTACCGATAAAGCAGCGCCTCCGCGTGAATCACCATCAGTTTTAGTTAAAATGACACCTGTTAAAGGCAAAGCGTCACCAAATGCTTTGGCAACATTGACGGCATCTTGCCCTTGCATGGCATCTACTACAAAAAAAGTTTCAATAGGATTAAGCTGTGTATGTAAACCTTGAATTTCACGCATTAATAATTCATCAATGCCTAAACGACCCGCAGTATCCACCAAAAGTACATCATAAAATTGAATACCCGCATGTTTTAATGCAGCAGCAGCAATATCACTGGGCGTTTGTGTTGAATCTGATTCAAACCAATCTGCACCTGCTTGTGCAGTCACCATTTTTAACTGTTCAATCGCAGCAGGACGGTATACATCTGCTGACACAGTTAATACTTTTTTCTTACGATCCACTAACCATTTGGCGAGTTTACCTGTAGTCGTTGTTTTACCAGCTCCTTGTAAACCTGCCATTAAAATAACGGCGGGGGGTTGGCAAGCTAAATTTATAAGCCGTGATTTTTCGTCTAAGTCGCTGCCCATTAAACGGGCTAACTCTTGTTGAACCACGCCAACTAAGGCCTGACCAGGATTTAAATTGCCTATGACTGCTTCACCCAAGGCTTTTTCTTTAACATTAGCGATTAAATCACGTATTGCAGGCAAAGCAACATCAGCTTCTAATAAAGCTAACCTAACTTCGCGTAACATATCAGCGGTGTTTGATTCAGTCATTCGCGATTGACCCCGCATGGTTTTAACAATTTGGGATAGTTTTTCAGTTAGAGTATTTGCCATAAAATGAGTATTTTTATTTAAAAAGTGATAAGTTATTAAGTTATTAAGTTGTTAAGTTATTATTTTATTATTTTGTTCATTTAATTTATTAAACACGTATTAGGTTGATAATATGAATCATTATTTTAGCTGGCTTATTTTTTTAGCGGTCTGTGTAAGCATATCGTATACAAGTTTGGCTTGTTTGGCATGGCAGCACAATACTCGCCGTGATAATGCTTTAAAAATACCTTATTGGCAGCACATCGCCTTAATTATTACTACCTTGTCTCATACTGTATTATTGTTATTTACACTGCTAAAACCAACGGGTAGCATAGCATTTGGTTATGCCCAAGGACTTAGTTTAGCCGCTTGTGTTGGTATGTATTTATTCATAATAGAGTCTCGCTTTATAGCTATTGACAGCCTACGTCCATTTGCTTTAAGTTTGCCAGCATTTGCGGTTATATTGGGTGAATATCTGCCCTCTACATTTATATTGTCTATTAGCATTACAGGTGTTTTACATATTGTAATTGGCATTGCAGCCCACGGCGTTGCACTGTTGGCTACGGGGCACGCCTTGTTATTATTAGGTCTACAAACTATTTTAAAGCAACGCCAAGCAGTGAGTGCTAACTGGGCAAAACGACTAACACGGCATTGCCCACCATTAATTGTATTAGAACGCTTATTAATCCATCAAAGTCTTTGGACTGCTGGGCTACTATTATTGACCATTGGACTAGGCACTTACAATGGGTTTTTTCGTTTTGAACATAAAACTATCTTAAGTATTATGAGTTTATTGGTGTGGTTAGCTGTTCCTTATGGGTATCAAAAATATGCTTGGCGTGGTTTAAATTTATGTGTTGCTGTTTGGGCTGCAACTGGTTTATTATTATTGTCGTATGTCGGCTCACGATTTATATTACACACGGTATTAGGACGATAAATTTTTATTTTTTATTTTTTATTTTTATTTTTAATTTTTCTTAGGCATTAGCATTATTTTTTTAACAGATGGTACTGCTTTTTTTGGCAATGCTTGGGCTGCTGTTTGAGCGGCTGATGTATTAGGAAATTTACTAATAATTGATTGATATACATCTTGACTACGTTTAATATCGCCAATATCTTCGTAACTTTGGGCTAAAGTTAATGATGCTTCTGCTGCTTTGGCATAATCAGGAAATTGTCTTAGTAAGGTATTCAGTGCCGTAATGGCAGCCTTAGAATCACGGTGTGCATAATGTGCGTTGCCTAACCAAAAATAAGCATTGGCCAATAGTTCACTACGGGGATATTGCGTTATAAAAGCCGTAAATGATTGACTTGACGCTAAATAATTGGCCGCTTTAAATTGTGCCAGTGCTGAATTAAAGTCAAATATTTCGCTACGTTCAGAGACAGGCTCTTGGGTTTTATCCATATTATTGGGTTCTAATTGAGTCAATCTTTTGTCTAAATTAGCGGTTTGTTCAATATATTTTGCTTGCTGTGTTTGTAAAATAAGCGTTTGTTTATTTAAATCTGTTGCATAATTTTGTTGTTGATTCACCAGCAACTCTAATTGCCCTGATAAACGGGCGTGGGCTTCTTTTGTTTGTATCAACATATTATTCAAATCTAAAATAGTCCGTTTAAGTGTATTGACCTCTTCAACCAACTGTTGATTTTGTTTAGCCTGTTGTGCTAACTCTTGGGTTAAATTTATACTTAGTTGATTTGTTTTTTCAGTGTGTTGTGCATCTTGTTTACGTACCTCGGTACGCAACTCTAAAATTGCCTTGCGTGCCTCATTGTCATCTAATAAACCAGCAAAACAAGGTACACTAACTATATACAATGTTCCTATTACAATACGCATTGTTTTAGGAAAACTGTTTAAGTGAGTTAAATTAATCATCATATATTTTATGTGTTTTATATTTTTATTGAATATTTTTATTTAGTATTTATTTAATGCTTATTAAACATCATTTAAATATCTATTAAATATCTATCCTATCATATTTATCAAGGGCATTACTCTGCAGTAGGCTCTATTACAGGGTTAGGCAGGGCTAAAGTGTCAGTAGATGAAGGCACTAACTGGGCGGCTGCATTAGCAAGCTCTGTAGAATCAACAACTTCTTCAGTAGGGGAAACTTCGTTAATCGCTTCGTCGTTATTGACGATATTTTTTTTCGGTGGTGCTTTACGAATTTCTTCAGGAATATTTGGTAATACTTTTGCCATATACTCAATCCAAATCGGCAAAGCTACACCACCGCCAGTTTCTTTATCACCCAAACTTTTTGGCGTATCAAAACCTACCCACGTAACACCCACCACTTGACTAGCATAACCACCAAACCAAGCATCAAATGCATCATTAGTCGTACCTGTTTTACCTGCTAAATCAGACCGTTTTAATACATTTGCGCGGGTTGCAGTACCGTAATTAACCACGCCTTGTAGCAAAGTATGCATTGTGTAGGCGTTTTCTGTTGGAATCACGCGGTTAGCTTCATCATCGGCCAACTTAGGTTTAGCTCGCATTAAAACGTTGCCTTTACCGTCGAGTACTTTGTTAATGATAAACGCATTGATTTTGTAACCACCATTTGCAAATACTGCATAAGCTTGGCTTAACTGCCATGGGTTAGTAGTGCCTGCACCTAAAGCCATTGTTAAATAAGGCGGATGCTTACTCGCTTCAAAACCAAAACGCGTAATCCAGTCTTGCGTATCTTTAGCACCTACTGCTTGCATCAAGCGAATAGACACCATATTTTTAGACTTTGCTAAAGCGGTTGCCATTGTCATAGCCCCCTCAAATCTACCATCATAATTTTTTGGCTCCCATGCTTTACCGCCTGTTACGCCTGCATCAACTGAAAAAGGTGTGTCTTGCACAATGCTACCACCAGAGTAACCAATGTCTACAGCCGCCGAATAAATAAACGGTTTAAAAACAGATCCTGGTTGTCGCCAACCTTGGGTTACATGATTAAACTTACTTTTATTAAAATCAAAACCACCGATTAAAGCACGCACTGCACCGTTATAGGGGTTAATGGCGATATGTGCTGCTTCGACTTCTGGGATTTGTGTCACACTCCACTGAACGGCGTTGCCTGTTGATGTGTTTTGAATAACACGAATGACACTACCTGCAATAATACGTTTACTGTCAACAGATTTATCTGTTAAGTGTTTTGATACCAAGCGTAAACTTTCACCCGTCATATTGATTGACTCGCCATTGCGCATAACAGCCGTTATTTTTTTAGATGAAACATAGGTTACTACAGCCGAAAAAAGTTGGTCATTATCGGGGTGATTGTCTAATGCATCATTAATTTCATCATCACGCACGTCAGTTTCAGCGGACAAAGCAACGAATCCTTCAGGACCACGGTAACCGTGACGACGGTCGTAATCAAGCAAACCTTTTCGTACTGCAGCATAAGCCGCCGCTTGGTCGGCTTTTAAAATGGTTGTATACACTTGCAAACCCATACTATAAATAGCATCGCCATACTTATCGTACATTGTTTTTCGGACTATCTCTGCAACATAATCGGATTTAAAATCGCTGGCTGAAGAATCGTATCGTATCTCATTTTTCATAGAATTTGCACGGGCTTTGATGTGTTCTTCTTCAGTAATATAGCCTTGTTTTAGCATACGCTCCAAAATATAGTTGGAACGCTGTTTGGCCCTAACGAAGTTTTTTCTTGGGTTATTAGCAGCAGGTGCTTTGGGGATACCTGCTAACATTGCGGCTTGTTCAATACTAACTTTACTTAAAGGAATACCAAAATAAATTTGTGCGGCACTGGCAAAGCCGTAGGCACGCTCACCCAAATAAATTTGATTAATGTACAGTTCAAAAATTTGGTCTTTAGTGAGTTGTCGTTCTAATTTAAGTGATAATAAAATTTCATAAATTTTACGTTTAAGCGTTCGTTCATTGCTTAAAAAGAAATTACGCGCAACTTGTTGAGTAATTGTACTTGCACCTTGTTTAGACCCCGCCTTCACATTACTGACGATAGCACGTAAAATACCATATATATCAATCCCTATATGGTCGTAAAAACGGTCATCTTCAATGGCTAATATAGCTTGTCGCATGTGCAAGGGCACATCTTTTATTTTAATAAATGTGCGGCGTTCTTCACCAAACTCTGCTAATAAAGCATTATCAGCAGAATAAACTCTAAGCGGTATTTTAGGGCGGTAGTCTGTAACGACGTCCATACTAGGGAGCTTAGGGTAAATTAATACCATTGTTAAAACTAATACCAATACACTCAAAATACCAACAAAAAATCCACCAAAAAATAAGCGAAATAGCCATTTACTCAAAAATGGTTGAATTTTTTTCGGCTTAGTAGCGACAGGCGGTTTAGGTGTTGGTACAGGCGTTGGGACAGGTACAACTATTTTTTTCTTTTTTAAAAACATACAATTAAGCGTAGTATCAAATATGGATAATTAAATCATTAAATCATTAAATCAAATAATTAAATACTTATGCAGTTTATACAGCAACAACACAGTAATAACTACCAAGCTAAAAAATTAAACCATAATAATAAACAATAATAAACAATAAAAATCAGGCAAATGTTTGTTTAATTAAACATTCCATCAAAGCCTTTTGTACGTGCATACGGTTTTCAGCTTCGTCCCATACGACGGATTGCTCTCCGTCAATCACTTGTGCGCTTACTTCTTCGCCACGATGAGCAGGCAAACAGTGCATAAATAAAGCCGTTGGTTTTGCCAACGCCATCATCGTACTATCTACACACCAATTAGCAAAGGCTTGTTTACGGACTGTATTTTCAGATTCAAAACCCATACTAGTCCATACATCGGTAGTTACTAAATCAACACCGCGACAAGCATCATTTGGATTAGAGAAAGTTTTATAACAACTGGGTGATACTGATGCAGCCAATACTGGATCAATTCCATAACCGTAGGGTGTTGAAATGTGTAAGGTGAATCCTAGTATATGTGCGGCTTGCAACCAAGTGTTCGCCATATTATTGCCGTCACCCACCCAAGCAACTATTTTGCCAGCAATAGTTCCGCGTAACTCTATAAATGTAAAAATATCAGCCAAAATTTGGCAAGGGTGAAATTCGTTGGTTAAACCGTTAATCACTGGAACACGGCTATAAGCTGCAAATAACTCTATTTTAGCCTGTTCGTGAGTACGAATCATTACTAAATCAACCATACGGCTAATCACTCGCGCACTGTCTTCAATCGGTTCGGCACGTCCCAGCTGGCTATCGCCTGTAGTTAAATGTACAACACTGCCACCTAATTGATACATACCTGCTTCAAAACTAACACGGGTACGGGTCGATGCTTTTTCAAAAAGCATCGCTAAAGTGCGGTCAAGCAAAGGTTGATAACGCTCATAACGCTTAAATTTAGCCTTGATATTAGCGGTTAAAGTAAACAAATAAGCTATTTCAGCCGCACTTAAATCGGTAAACTGTAAATAATGACGCAACGGCTTAGTTTGTAAGGGGCTAGCTAATGTATTCATACAATACCTTGTACCGATTTTCTTTCTAAAAATGCCTGCACTAAACCTGAAAGCGTAGCGATTATTTCATCAGCTTGTTCAGCAGTCAAAATCAACGGTGGCAATAAACGAATCACACGTTCTGCCGTTACATTAAACAACAACCCTTTGGCTAAGCCTGCTTTGACAATATCAGCACAAGGTTGCTCTAGTACTACACCTATCATTAAACCATGTGTACGAATTTCAGAAACCCCTAAACCCATTTTGTCCTTTAAACCAGCTTCTAAACCGATTTTAATTCGCGTTCCCATCGCAATAGCATTGGCAATTAAGCCATCATCTTCCATAATGTGAATGACTTCTAAAGCGGCTCGCATCGCTAAAGGATTGCCTCCAAAAGTTGTCCCATGATTACCAGCCCCAAATACATTGGCAGCTTTACCGCGTGCTACCACTGCCCCGATTGGAATGCCTCCGCCTAAACCTTTGGCAAGTGGCATGACATCAGGCACAATATCCGCCCACTGATGGGCAAACCATTTGCCTGTACGGCCGATACCACATTGCACTTCATCAATCATCAACAACCAACCTTGTTCATCACATAGCGTCCGCAATTGTTTTAAATAATTCACCTGTGCCGCGACAATACCGCCTTCGCCTTGAACAGCTTCAATAAACACTGCACAAATATTAGGGTTACTGTGTACTTTTGCCTGTAAAGCAGCGATATCATTCATTGGAACGCGTACAAAACCCTTCATTAGCGGTGTAAAGCCTTTTTGGACTTTTTCATTGCCTGTAGCAGACAAAGTCGCCAAACTGCGTCCATGAAAAGCTTTTTCAAATACTACAATTTCAGGCAGTCTATTTTCTTTACCTTCTTCTTTGCCATCTTCTTTACCTTCAGATTGGAATTTATCATTGCCGTATTTTCGTGCAATTTTAATGGCAGCTTCGTTTGCTTCTAAACCCGAGTTACAAAAAAATACGTTGTCCATACCTGATAAAGCACATAGCTTTGCAGCTAATTTTTCTTGTAAAGGTGAACCATACAAATTTGAAGTATGAATAATTGTATTAAGTTGTTCAGTGAGTGCTGCAATAAAACGCGGGTGTCTATGCCCTAAAGTATTGACCGCAATACCCGATAAAGCGTCTAAAAAACGTCTACCTTGAATATCCCACACGTAAGCACCTTCACCGTGCGACAAAGCTATTGGATAGCGTCCATAAGTTGGCATTACATGCGGTTCTGGGTATATATTAAACTCGGAATGGTTGAAAGTATTCATAAATACGAAATAAAAAATACGAAATAAAAATAGTGAAAATAGTAAAAATAGTGAAAATAGACAAAAGTGAATAAAAATAATTATGAAAATAATTATAAAAATAATTATAAAAACAACGAGCTATTCGCTCACTGCTATTATGTTGTTAAGCTGACCCACCCACAGTTAAACCTTCCATACGTACAGTGGGCTGTCCGACACCCACAGGAACACTTTGCCCCTCTTTGCCGCATACGCCAACGCCTTCATCAAATGCTAAATCATTACCGATATGCGTAATATACTTTAGTGCTTCAGGGCCATTACCAATTAAAGTAGCCCCTTTAACAGGGTAAGTAATACGGCCATTTTCAATCATCCACGCTTCAGTGCAGCTAAATACAAATTTTCCACTGGTTGTATCCACTTGTCCACCACCAAAGTTAGGGCAGTAAATACCGTATTTAACACTTTCAATAATGGCTTGCTTGTCTAAGCTACCCCCCAACATATAGGTATTAGTCATACGCGGCATAGGTAAGTGGGCATAACTTTCACGCCGTGCATTGCCCGTGACTGATTGCCCCATCAGCCTAGCGTTTAGACGGTCTTGTAAACAACCTACTAATTTACCATCTTCAATTAATACAGTACGTTGACTAGGATTACCCTCATCATCAATGTTGAGTGAACCACGCTTACGGCTTAAAGTCCCATCATCAACGACGGTTACCCCTTTAGCAGCTACACGCTTACCAAATTTTCCAGCAAAGGCACTAGAGCCTTTACGAATATGGTCAGCTTCTAAGCCATGGCCAATTGCTTCATGCAACATAATGCCTGGCCAACCATTGCCTAAAACAACCGACATTGTCCCAGCCGGAGCAGGTTTAGCTTGTAAATTAGTTAAAGCACCTTGAACGGCCTGTTGTGCCAAGCGTTTAAGTAAGCCATCATCTAATTCATCCATACCAAACCGACCGCCGCCACCTGCGTAACCTTCTTCGCGTCTGCCGTCTTGTTCTACAATCACTTGTACACCGACGCGTACCATTGGACGAATGTCAGCAGCAGTATGGCCATCTAAACGCATTATTAATACAGTAGCGTAACTGCCACCTAAGCTAGCCGATACTTTTTTAACACGTGGGTCAATTGCACGGGCGAACTGTTCTATTTTTTCAAGCAAAGCTATTTTTTGTAGTGAATTAAGCCGCCCAATCGGATTGTCTGTGCTGTATAAACGTTGTTCTGCTGGCGTAGCTATTATTAATTTTTTAGGCGTTTTTTTTGCAATCAAATCAGTCGAGCTACTGTCTTGTAATTGCATACTTTTAGCCACACCTTGCAAAGCCTTTAAAGAAATATCGTCTGAATACGCAAACGTTGATTTTTCGCCCATAACTACACGCAAACCCACACCATAATCAATTGAAAAACTGCCTGATTTAACCCGCCCTTCTTCTAAAGCCCACCCTTCAGATATTTTTTGTTCAAAATACAAGTCGCCATCATCAGCACGGCTACTACAAGCCAGTGCCAATACTTTATTTGCTTGAGCCAGCGTTAATGCACTGTTTGCTAACAAAGTAGCTTGTACTTGATTGACGATGCAGTCAGGCTGTTTAAAATTAGCTGATGGTAACGCTAAAGTTGAGTGTGGTTGAGAAATCATTGTTTATTTTAACGCAGTGCCTAAATGAGTGCTTAAATATATTTTTTTAAAATCAACGTATTGCCCCAATGGCTTGTGCAGCTGCTTGCCGTTGATTTAGAGCCGTACTGTCCTCATGGCTTGTATTCCAGCCTTGCAAATGACGATTAACTAACTGCTCTAGGGCATCAAGCCACAAAATATTGTTGTTTAAAGCAGGAATATAAAAATAGGTTTTACCACCTGCTCCTAAAAAAGCTTCTTTGGCTTCCATTGCAATTTCTTCTAAAGTTTCTAAGCAGTCAGAAGTAAATCCAGGGCAAAACACATCTACACGTGAGTGGGTTTTTGCCATTTCAATTAATGTAGGTTCAGTATAAGGCTGTAACCAAGCCGCACGGCCAAAACGCGATTGAAAAGTAACTTTGACTTCATCAATATCCAAGCCTAAAGCTTCGCGTAATAAGCGGGCTGTTTTATGGCATTCACAATGATAAGGATCACCTAAATTTAAATTACGTTGCGGTAAGCCATGAAAAGTTAATACTAACATTTTTTTAGTATTATGTGGCCAAGGGTGTGTTTCCCAATGGGCTTTAACTTGTCCTACTAAAGCGGCAATATAACCCGCATCATCGTGGTAGTGTTTAATTAAGCGTAACTCGGGCGGATTACGCAATTTTTGTATGCAGCGTGATACAGTGTCCCAAATACTCGCTGTGGTCGTTGCACTGTATTGCGGATACAACGGCACTACTAATAACTGGTCTACCCCTTGCTGCCTGATTAAATCATCAAATACTTCTGTTAAAGCAGGTTTACCATAGCTCATTGCATGGGTAACAATCATACTGGGGTGACACTGTTGCATACGTGTCGCTAAAGCCTGCGTTTGTGCCGCAGTATGAACGGCTAAAGGCGAACCTGCTTCACTCCAAATAGTAGCGTATTTTTTTGCACTTTTGGCAGGCCGTACACGTAAAATAATGCCGTGTAAAATCATCATCCAAGCGATACGTGGGATTTCTACTACGCGTGGATCGCTTAAAAATTGTGCTAAATAGGTACGAACTGCCGCAGTGGTTGGGGCTTGTGGTGTTCCAAGATTAACCAATAAAACAGCCGTTTTTCTAGGTGAAGCGTGAGAATAGTCTGGGGTATTTAAAAAAGCCATAATTTAGAGTATATCAATTTACAGAGTAAATACAGAGTAAAAGGTTATTAAAAATAATTAAAGTTATTAAAGTTATTAAAGTTATTAAAGTTATTAAAGTTATAATAGATATTTAATATTATTTTTACAACGCCGTATCGCCTGATTCACCAGTACGAATACGAACCGCTTGTTCTAAGTGGGACACAAATATTTTGCCGTCACCAATTTTGCCAGTCCGTGCTGCTTGTTGAATGGCATCAATTACATTTTCTACCATATCATCAGATACGGCGGCTTCAATACGTACTTTAGGTAAAAAATCAACCACATATTCTGCACCACGGTAAAGTTCTGTATGGCCTTTTTGACGACCAAATCCTTTAACTTCAGTTACAGTCAGTCCATTGACGCCCAAACTGGATAAAGCCTCGCGAACTTCGTCTAATTTAAATGGTTTAACGATAGCAGTAATTAATTTCATGTACATTTCCAAACTTAATAAAATAAATATAACAAATAACAAATAATAAATAATAAATAATAAATAATAAAGGTAATGTTAAATTTTAACTTTTATAATATTTATAGTGGTGCAGTAGCCTGTTAATTTTACTGGTTACTTCTTAATTATTAAATTTCTTGTATCAGTGCTATTTGAACATTACCATAATAAATAATAAATAATAAATAATAGGTTTACCGACAACTATAACACTCTATTAATTAATAAACTAAATAAACTAAAGTGTGTATTTTTTAAAATACTAATTGAATTAAAAAGTCACTACTTTCACTACCAATAGTAAAAATTTGAATATTTGTTACAAAAAAACAAATAAAATAGGTTATTCTATTGAATTAAGTTAGGTTGCAAATTATGTATTATTTTTTTGTTTTACTACTACTAATAAATTAAAAATAAAACTGCAACAACTTTAATTATTGATTTTAATTTTATATTCACTTTTTTGGAGCTGTTATGAATTTATTTAAATTGAGTGCACTTACCGTAGCTGTAGCCTCTTTAGCTGCTTGCCAATCTGTATCCAGTGTTGGTCAATCTGTTGGTCAAGCTGCAGGTGGCATTGGTCAATCTGTTGGTCAAACTGCGGGTGGTATCGGTCAATCTGTTAGACAAACCGCGGGTGGTATGGGTCAATCTGTTGGTCAAACTGCAGGCGGTATGGGTCAATCTGTTGGTCAAGCTGCAGGCAGTATCGGTCAATCTGTTGGTCAAAGCACTCAAAGCATGGGGCAGATGACACGACAAAATATGAGTCAAATGACGCAAGTAACAAGCCAAGTAGAGCAACAAGCACCTGTTGCACCAGTTTATGCTGCCTCAACGGGTTTACGTACAACTACAATGGAAGCAACTGCAGGGGCTGATTATCCACCAGCACGTGTTGGTGAATGTTATGCACGCGTTGTAACCCCAGCAGTGACAGAAACACGTAGCGAACAAATATTAGTTCGTGCAGCATCTAATGCTGAAAATATTGTACCTGCTGTCTATGGTCCTAGTGAAGAAAAGGTATTGGTGCGTGGTGAAAGCCGTACGCTAGAAGTTGTTCCTGCTACTTTTGAAACTGTAACTGAACGTGTATTAGTCAAACCAGCTGGTACGCAACTAACAACAGTACCTGCTACTTTCAAAGCAGTCTCAACCCGTCGTTTAGTCAAGCCAGCTACTACCGTATGGAAGCGTTCTTCTGAACTCACTGCTGCTGAACGTGCTATGCAAAATATTGACCCAAATGCAGGTGATGTATTGTGTTTAATTGAAGTGCCAGCACAATATGAAGATGTAATGAGTCAAGTCGTAGATCAGCCTGCATCTACACAGACTATTGAAATTCCAGCAGAGTACACAACTGTTACAAAAACAGTTCAAAAAACACCGCCGACTACCCGTGAAGTGGTTATTCCTGCTGAATACCGCATGGTTGCCACCAGCAAATTAATTACGCCAGCACGCTCTGTAAAAACAGAAGTACCAGCGGAATACCGTACGGTAAACAATGTAGTTGTTGTTTCTCCTGCAAGAAATGAATGGCGTCAAATTGTTTGTGAAACCAATGCAACACCAGCACGTTTAGGTCAAATTCAAGCTGCTTTGACTAAAGCTGGTTTTGCAACAGGCCGTGTTGATGGAGTCATTGATTCAGCGACTTTAGCAGCGGTTCGTGGTTATCAAAAAGCAAATGGTTTACCAGTAGATGCTGACCGCTACATTAACGTAGCCACTGTAAAAGCTTTAGGTATCTCTGAAAAGTAATCATTAATTGAATTAAATTTATTAATTGATTTATTGATTGATTCAACTAAGTTGTATGTGGGTAGTAAAATAATTATCCATATTAAACTATAAAAAAGCGTCTGTGCAATGTGCGGACGCTTTTTTTATATGTAAAATCTATACTTATATTAAATATTAAATATTTAATATTAGGTATTAGGTATTAGGTATTAGGTATTTGTTTTTATTTTTATTTCACATACTATTTTTTATTGCTGCCATTATTTTTATTGTCTACATTACTTTATAAAATATAAAATTTATGTCCCTAGCCTGCGTTCAATCATGTGCCTTAGATGGCTTAAATGCCCCGACTATTACTGTAGAAGCCCACATGGCTAACGGCTTACCTAGCTTTACTTTGGTAGGTTTAGCTGATATAGAGGTACGTGAATCACGCGAACGGGTACGGGCTGCCTTACAGATGTGCAATTTTGAATGGCCAGCACGTCGTATTACAGTCAATCTTGCACCTGCTGATATTCCTAAAGAAAGTGGTCGATTTGATTTGCCCATTGCATTAGCGATTTTGGCAGCCAGCGGACAAATCCCTAGTGAAGCGTTAAATGAATATATTTTTGCAGGTGAGTTGTCATTAACGGGTGAGCTACGTGATATTCGGGGTGCCTTAGCAATGGTTGCTGGTGCGACTCAAACGGGTAATACTAAACCATTTATATTGCCTTATAACAGTGCAAACGAGGCAAGCCGAGTCAGTAGTGCGGTAGTTTATGGTGCATCGACTTTGCCGCAAGTCGTGCAGTTCTTATGCAAAAAAGAAGTCATTGAGCGAGCCCATGCAAATATAAACACAATTATACCTAACTACCCTGATTTAGCCGATGTCAAAGGACAAAGTCAAGCTAAACGCGCTTTAGAGGTTGCGGCAGCGGGCGGACATGGGGTACTTTTAATCGGCCCACCAGGTACAGGCAAAAGTATGTTGGCACAACGGTTTATTGGTTTATTGCCTGCTATGACTGATTCCGAAGCCATTGCAAGTGCAGCCGTATTGTCATTAGCAGGTCAGTTTAACCCAGACTTATTTGGGCAACGTGTATTTCGTGCGCCGCACCATACCGCCAGCGGAGTTGCTTTGGTCGGTGGCGGCAGTATTCCGCGTCCCGGTGAGGTATCTTTGGCACATCACGGTATTTTATTTTTAGATGAGTTGCCTGAATTTGAGCGGGGTGTATTAGAAGTTTTACGTGAGCCGTTAGAAGTAGGCAAAATTACTATTTCACGCGCAGCACGGCGGGCTGATTTTCCTGCTAGGTTTCAATTAATTGCTGCTATGAATCCGTGTCCCTGTGGCTATTTAGGCCATACTGTGCGTCAGTGTCGCTGTACGCCTGAACAGGTTTCACGGTATCAAGGAAAAATTTCAGGCCCATTATTAGATCGAATCGATATTCATATGGCAGTACCTGCTTTAGCAGAAGGCGAATTACTTAATCCTGCAGGCCAAACAATACAAAGGGGTGAAACCAGTAACGAAGTGGTTAAAAGGGTAATCATCGCTAGAGGTATCGCTTATGAGCGACAAGGCTGTGTCAATGCGGCTTTAGAGGGTAGTTTGTTAGATGAACACGGTGTATTAGATGATGCCGCTAGAAATTTGTTACAAGCAGCCATGATTAAGCTGGGGTTTTCTGCCCGTGCTGCCCATCGTATTGTACGGTTATCACGGACTTTGGCTGATTTAGCACAAAGACCAGCGATACGTGCCAGTGATATTGCCGAGGCGATTCAATACCGTCGTGGGCTTAGAGCAAGCTAGGGATAGGGCGAAATACAGAGGTATTTTGATAAAAATCAATTGATATATTATCCATACACCACGCTGGAATACCCAGTACAGGCAACGGCAAAAAAGACCGTGTCAACATTTTTTGATTGATATGTGCCGTATTTAGATGCTTTGCAAGTAAATAATCGACTGCATTTAAATTAGAAATTTCATCAGTATCTTGATAAGGCAGCAGCCATGTATGAGCAGTAATCGCTAAATAGGGATGTTGCAGTTTTTGTAGTAAAGCGTGTCCAAATAAATAAGGTTTTAGTGTGCAATGCCATTCATTACGGCGGTGATACAGTAGATTTATCCATTGTCTGTTAGCCAATTGTTGCGGTGCAAAGTCATTGGCAGGATAGGCTAAAATTAACGCATTTTCATCAAATAATGTCAGGGCATCTCGCACTGCACTGCGGTTTCGCTGTGTTCCATGTATTTTGATATCTTTGGCTTGTAATTCATTCAATACTGTTTTACTGTGTGGATAATGAACCCACATTAATGCGTTACAGGCATCATGTAATGCCCCTGAACTGCCCGCTAATGTCCGTGTAGGAATTTGATTAGTGTCATAAATAAACTGTTCGTAAGCTATATTCGGTGGTAAATTAGCGTGAGGTACACACATTTTTTTATTAAGCACACTATTTTTATTAAGTACACTATTAAGCAGTGTAATTGCATCATTGCCATTGGCTACTGTCTTTAAAACTGCAGTACATAAATCAGTTTGAAAGTCGTATAACCAAGGTTGTAATAATATATTCATATAAATATTAAATTAATTTTTTGGCTACCTGCCAGACCTTCAAGCAAAAGCGGTAGATTAGTCATCACACAAGCAAAAATGCTAGCAGAAGACTTCTTGAAATAAAAATAAACGGGCAGGTAATGTTAAATTATAACTTTTACACTATTTATGTTGGTGTATTGTCTTACTGATTTTACTAATTACTTCTTAATTATTAAATTTCTTGTATCAGTGCTATTTGAACATTACCCCCGTTTGGTAATGTTCAAATAGCACTGATACAAGAAATTTAACAGGAACTAAACGAATGATAAAATTAACTTATTCATGCAAAACTTGCAATAGCGAAAATATTATTAAAAATGGTAAGAATAGAGCAGGTTCACAGACATATAAATGTAAAGATTGTTCAAATTATGGTGTTTTAGACAGTGTAAAACGCACTGCACACATAGACGACGGTATGA
>JBEDNN010000046.1:0-3783 GCA_041170585.1 Pseudomonadota bacterium
ACCACCATAAATTTATTGAGGACGATGAAAAGCACAACACTACGCCAAAACGCCGTTTAACGATTGCAGCCGATGCAACCGTAACAAATACGGCGACAATGGAACCTTTGCACCGCGTAGCTGCACGGGCGTTGGGCTTTAACTTGATGTACTTAATTACGCAATCTGAAAAAGGTCGTTAAGCGATAATTATAAAAAAATAAGCCAGCGACTAATGCGATATTGGTAGCTGGCTATTTAAACCTTAATACCGACTAAGTAATAATTATTTAAGATATATGTTGTTTTAATTTAGTGAAATATTAATAATAACCAACTAAATTACTAAACTATAGGTCAATAACCTACTAAAACAGTAAACTATTGTTGTACAATTAAAAAATGCTATTTTTTAATTTACCTCCTCAATTTAAGTCCACGATAAAAACAATTTTCACTGCACAACGTGATAGTATTTATGCAGTCATATTTGTTTTTTTGGTTCATACTGCATTAATTGCCGCGATTTTTCTTGGGCAAAATCAAACACCATCAAAAAATATTTTAGTCCAATCACCTGTAATGATATTCAATTTTACAGTACCAAAAATACCTGAAAAATCTGCTCAACCCAGTGTTGCTAAAACAAGACCAGTTATACCGCCGAAAACCGTTACGCCACCAAAAAAAGTAGCACTGCCAAAAGCCGTTACACCAGCAAAACCAGTTGATGTGCCTAAACCAATGCATACACCACCACAACCAGCAACTGTTGTGCAGGCTGTAGCAATACCTGATATAAAAAAATCTTCTGATATTTTACCTGTAGCAATACAACAAACGGAAGTGACCTCGAATTTACCGACGACTAACAATGCTGTAAGTAACGCAGTAGTACCTTCAAATACACCTTCAAATACACCTTCTAACTCATCTTCAAGTACATATTCTGATATATCGTCAAACAACGAAGTCAGCCGTAATGTAGAAACATCAGTTAAAACACCCGTTATTTTTAATGCAGATTACCTCAATAACCCCACGCCCGCGTATCCAAATATTTCTCGGTTACGCGGTGAAACGGGCAAAGTGTTGTTGCGTATCTCGGTTAATCGCAATGGTCAAGCTGCCAGTATAGAACTACATCGAAGCAGTGGTAGTAGCAAACTAGATGAAGCCGCTATTCGCACGGTTCGTTTATGGAACTTTGTTCCTGCCAAAGTTGATGGCAATCCTGTTGATAGCACTGTCATTGTGCCTATAGACTTTAAGTTAGACTGAATTTATTTTTATAACCCTTATAGTTTTTATAACTTTTATAGTTTTTATACCTTTATAGCTTTTACATATTTTATAACTTTAAAACGATAGGAATTTTATGAATACCCCATTTGGATTAGCCCATTTTTTTGCTCAAGCAGACAATATGGCTTGGACTTTATTAGCCGTCTTATTACTGATGTCTATGTGTACTTGGACAGTAGCGATACAGTTTATGCGTTTATCACGGCATAATAATCAGCATGCTAAAGCACTGCTAAACAAGCCATCTACTCACGTATTTAATGAGTCTGATTTTACTAAACCCAGTATTTTTAGCTGGGCTTATCAGCAGTCTGTTCAAGCACATTATTCACTAGACTTTGTATTAGACTGTTGTGCCAGCCGCTTAGACCGTGGGCAAATTTTATTAGCTACCATTGCTGCTGCTGCACCCTTTGTCGGTTTATTGGGTACAGTCTGGGGAATTTATCATGCTTTAACCGCCGTAGCCGCTTCGGGACAAGCTAACATTGAAAAAATGATGGGACCTGTCGGTGAAACTTTATTAATGACTGCCTTGGGTTTATTAGTCGCTTTACCCGCTGTGGTGGTATATAACTTAATTACCCGTAGCAATGCCAAATGTTTATTAAATATTCAAGCGGTTTTGCAGCGTTTAAATAGCCCATTAGTGATAAAAAAAAACCTTTCAACACAAGCATAACGGGCGAATAAATCATGGGATTTACGAAAAACACCTCAAGTTCGGGCAGTAAACGGCGTTATAACAGTGCGGCTATGGCTGATATGAATATGTTACCAATGATTGATGTTATGTTGGTACTATTAATTTTATTCATGGTGGCTGCCCCTCTATTAAATCACGCCGTAAAAATTAATTTACCCGTTGCCAGCAATGCCCCTATGCCTGCCGATTCACAACCGATTGCCATTGCCATTCAAGCCGACGGACAAATCAGTGTGAATCAACAGCCGTATACTTTAGATACGCTTAAGCCTGCTTTGCAAGCATTGGCATCAAGCACAACACCTGTACAGATTTATGCCGATAAAGTAGTGCCTTATGGCATAGTTGCACAAGTGATGTCCAGTATTAGTGCGGCAGGTTTAACACAATTACGGTTTGCGACTATGCCGTAATACACCACACCTCTTAACCTTTTAGTCCTTATTAGCCATTTTAAAACACGCTTTTTTGAGCGTGTGGGGTTTTCTTTTATTTTTTACTTACTTTTATCATGAATACATGTATCAAATTACTTAACATTCCGTTTATTTTAAAACCAAGTATGGTGGCTTTATTGTGCCTGAGTGTTGCAGCACACGCAGATACTACCGCCACTAAACTGAACGATACAACGGTTTTATCTACAGTTGAAGTACACGCTAAAGCAAAAAAAGCACACACACCCGATGGCTATCGTGCAACAACTACCCGTGCTACAAAAAGCCTACAAGACCCGCAAGATGTTCCACAAGCGATTACCACAGTAACCCAAGCATTAATGGACGAACAACAAGTGGGTAGTTTACGTGAAGCTTTACGCAATGTATCGGGCTTAACTTTTAATGCCGCTGAAGGGGGGCGTTCGGGTGACAATATGATGTTGCGTGGGTTTTATACCTTTGGAGATATTTATTTAGACGGTGTCCGTGACACGGCACAATATAACCGCGAGACGTTTAATACTGAACAAGTTGATGTATTGCGTGGTGCTGCCGCAATGCTATATGGCCGTGGACAAGCAGGTGGCGTGGTCAATCAAGCGACTAAAACCGCACAATTACATGATAAACATCAAATATCAACGACTGTAGGTAACGAAGGCTACTACGAAGCAAAAGGTGATTTTAATAAGCAATTGAGTGATACCAGTGCAATACGCATTAATGCCATGAAACGCCATGAAGGCAACTGGCGAGAGAACCCTGCCAATGGTGCAACGCCTGAATTAAAACGCCAAGGAGTAGCCATTGCTTATGCAGCGGGACAAGGTACACCACACATGTTTAATGTAGGGCATAGCCGCGTAACCAATAAAGACAATCCCGATTATGGTGTTCGATTTGACCCCGTAACCCACGCAGTCAATACGCGGTTTCCAGTCAGTTATTACTGGGGAACAGACAAAACATTTGATGACAGTACCACCAGTATTAGTACTGTAGGGCATACCTATCGTGCTCCTGAAGGCAGTGAACTTAAAACAGTATTGCGTCGCGGCGTATATGATCGTGCTTATTGGGGAAAAACACCGCACTTAACTTTAGCCCCAAGTGCAACAGCAGCCACAGGCGGTAATCAAACACGTACTTCAACGTATAAAACAACCAGCTTACAAAGCGATTTTAATACCCAATTTATGGTGGGGACGATGAATCATGAAGTTTTGGCTGGCATTGAATTACTCAAAGAAAAATCGTATCGTCAAGGTTTATTAAACACGGGTACAGCCGCTGCACCGATATACACAGCGGATAAAGTTAATCCTGCCAGCTTACCGATTAGATATACGGGTA
>JBEDNN010000047.1:0-4785 GCA_041170585.1 Pseudomonadota bacterium
GAAAATATTATTAAAAATGGTAAGAATAGAGCAGGTTCACAGACATATAAATGTAAAGATTGTTCAAATTATGGTGTTTTAGACAGTGTAAAACGCACTGCACACATAGACGACGGTATGATTAAAGCCGTTTTATTAGAAAGAAATAGTTTACGTTCAGCGGGTAGGATTTTAGAAATTAGCCACGTAACTGTGTGGAATTATCTAAAAAAAGCCCAGCAATTAGAACATTTTAAAACGAGTATTGCACCGATGCAAACAGGTGATAGAACAGTTTTATCGTAAATTACCTTATCATTTTTATAAAAGTCTCTGTTTTGCTGATGACTGAAAATCTTACCGTTGTATGCCTGCCAATGTATTAGCATAGGTCGGTAAAGAAACAGGTTTAACTAATCATATAGAACGCTTAAATTGTACTATTCGTCAAACACTGTCTAGGCTAGTCAGAAAAACACTCTCATTTTCTAAAAAACTGTATATGTTACATTTACAGTTTAAATATTAGACCTACTATTACAAGCTAAAACATAACAGTTAAAATTTAACATTACCAATTAAACGTTAGCATATTAATATATATTGCATTTTATATATTGTATTTTTAAACTGACTCTTTACTGTATGAATACTACTATTTTGCCAAAACCACATGCCATATTATTTGACTTTGATGGTACTTTAGCCGACACAGCCCCCGATTTAGTAGAGGCTACCCAGCGTTTATTAGATTTTAAAGGGTTAGCCCGTTTACCTAATGAACTGTTGCGTAATGCTTGTTCCAGTGGTGCAAAAGGTTTACTGTATACCGCTCTTCGTTTAACGCCTGAAGATGCAGAATTTGAAGCGATGCAGCAATTATTTTTAACCAATTACCGTACGCATTTAACGCAATATACCCGTTTATTTGACGGAATTGAAACACTGCTACAGACATTGAATCAACAAAAAATTGCGTGGGGAATTGTAACCAATAAATCAACTAGTTTAACTTTGCCGATTGTAAAAGGACTTTTAACTGAAATCGGTTTACCACCCGCGACTGTCGTGTGTGGAGACACAACAGCTTACGCCAAACCACACCCTGCCCCTGTATTAAAAGCGTGTAATGACATCAATATTGCCCCTCAACACTGCTGGTATGTCGGTGATGACCGCCGTGATATTGAGGCCGCCTTAGCAGCAGGTTGTGTGCCGATTGCCGTCAATTATGGCTATCATAGCCCACATGATTTACCGCATCATTGGGGGGCAGTCCGTGTGATGAACAGCCCTCAAACTATATTAAATAGTTTAACAATTATAATTAGTTAATTTCATCAAATTAATTAATCTCATCAGTCCCATAGTCGTTTTATTATGGATTGGGCAATGGTAAATTGAGTAATTCACTCTCACTCATAGCCGCTAAAGCATGTGGGTCGCTCAATGTTGTACGCCATTGCCTCGCACCGTTCATGCCATGGCACAAGCCTAAAGTATGCCGTAAAACAGTATGGGCAGGAATACCTAAACGCCTATGGGTAACGGTATACTGTAACAATGCTTGCCAAACTGTGTGCATAGCAGAATAATCAAGTGGCAAACTTGTATCAAAGATAGTGTTGTGAAATGCACGCAATAACCAAGGTTGGTGATACGCTACACGCCCCAACATAATACCGTCCAAGCCTTGAGCGGCATTTATAGACTGTGTAATATCAATTAAACCACCGTTTAAAATTAGATTTAAATGTGGAAAATCTGTTTTTAGTTGCCTGACTATGTCATAACGTAAAGGCGGAATATCGCGATTTTCTTTGGGACTTAAACCTTTAAGCCAAGCATTACGGGCATGAACAATAAACGTGTTACAGCCTGATTCTGCCACAGTGCCAATAAAATCACGCACAAAGCTATAAGATTCTTCGCGGTTAATACCAATACGGTGTTTGACTGTTACGGGGATATCTGGAACGGCATCACGCATAGCATAGATGCAATCACGTACCAATAGCGGTTCTGCCATTAAACATGCCCCAAATGCCCCGCGTTGCACCCGTTCGCTCGGGCAACCGCAATTAATATTGACTTCGTCATACCCCCACATGGCGGCTAACTTCATACTAGCCACTAAAGCAATAGGTTCACTGCCGCCCAGTTGTAAAGCAATCGGGTGTTCTTCATTGCTGTAATCTAAATGACGTGCTTGGTTACCATAAACAATTGCCCCTGTCGTGACCATTTCAGTGTAAAGCAAAGCTTGTGGGGCAATTAAACGGTGAAAAAACCGACAGTGCCGGTCAGTCCAGTCCATCATTGGGGCAACCGATAATTGTTGTGCATGCATATATTTATACAGATTATTTATACAAATTTTATACAAATTGTTAGAGATTTATACAAAAAATGTTAAAGCAATACTATCAATACTATTAAAGTAATATTAAAGCAATTGAGAACGTTGGCGAACTGCTTCATACAAAACAACGCCCGTTGCTACCGATACATTTAGGCTTTCTACCGCACCCAACATAGGAATACTGATTAATGTATCGCAACGTTCTCGAGTTAAGCGACGCATACCATCGCCTTCAGCCCCCATTACAATAGCCAATGCCCCTGTTAAATGACTATGGTATAAAGTTTGTGTGGCTTCATCGGCTAAACCGATGATGGTAACCCCCGCTTCAACCAGTTCATCTAAAGATCGGGCTAAGTTTGTGACTAAAATATAAGGAATACTTTCACCAGCACCTGCTGCCGTTTGTTGTGCAATGTCGTTTAATGGAGCAGCACGGTCTTTAGGGGCAATCACAGCATGAATACCAGCCCCGTCAGCAACCCGTAAGCACGCCCCTAAATTTCGTGGGTCAGTAATGCCGTCTAATACCAATAAAAAAGGAGCTACCTTAAGTTCGGCACACTGTTCTAATACATCAGCAATAGTCAGTAGCTGCGGCATTGCACTTGCCATAGCTACCACGCCTTGATGGCGTGTATGTCCAGAGCATAGCTTGTTTAAACGCGATTCATCGGTTTGAATCACCGTAATTTTGGCAGATTTACACATCATTAGTAAATCACGCATACGCGGGTCACGGCGTTCTTTATCAACCAATACTTCTTGAATTGATGAAGCGGCTAGTTTAATACGCATACGGACTGCGTGAAAACCTGTGAGTAAATGTTGAGCCGAGGGAGTGTTAGTTTTATTCATAATGATATTGTAGGCGGTGTCTGATTTGATAAGGTAATATTAGGTGTTAAAAAATAATTCAAGTTTAAAATGGTACTCAATCGCTTTAAATACTTAAATAGACTTCTTTCAAAATTGTATTTATACGAGAAACACATTTATTTTAAAAGTGGTTTATTCTATAAATAAAGCTATAAATAAAGCTATAAATAAAGCTTAGAATCAAGATTTTTAAGGTTAAAAGATAAAATAGGATTTAAAACATCTTTAAAATCGTTAAATCTCGAAAATCTTGATTCAGACTTCTAATACAACTAATTTTACAAATAAGATAAATAATCTAAATAAAATAAAAGATATGAAAAAAATAGAAGAAAAGCCCAACTTGTCTTGGCTACAATTAACGATTGATTGGTGTGTAAGTTTTAAAATATATTCTCAACCTGAAGTCGCACGTATGCTGGCATTAGGGTTTAGTGCAGGCTTACCCATATTACTGGTATTTGGTACGCTGTCGGCTTGGTTACGTGAAGCTGGTGTGAACCGTTCTACGATTGGCTTTTTAAGTTGGGTAGGTTTATTGTATGCTTTTAAATGGGTATGGTCGCCTTTAGTAGACCGTATGCCCCTACCCTTTTTGACTAGACAATTTGGACAACGGCGAGGGTGGATGTTATTGTCTCAAACAGGTGTGATGACGGGTTTAATAATTATGGCGGTAACAGACCCTAAGTATCAATTAATGACGATGGTATTGAGTGCTTTATGGGTTGCTTTTTGTTCTGCAACACAAGACATTGCTTTAGACGCTTTACGGATTGAATCAGCTGACGACACCTTACAAGGAGCTTTATCAGCAGCTTATCAAACAGGCTATCGTTTGGCAATGATTTGGGCTGGAGCCGGCAGTCTATGGTTAGCCAGTTGGTGGCAAGGCAGTTCACTGGGCTATGTTAATAATGCGTGGACACTTGCTTACAGTGTAATGGCAGCCAGTATGTTAGTAGGCGTATTAGCGGTGTGGTTTACACAAGAACCCAGCCGTCAAACCACTACAAGTGTACAACACAATACGCAACAGCCTACACATCTGACTATTATGGCACGTTTATTTGACGCAATTATTACGCCTTTCTTGCAATTTTCAAGCCGTTTTGGTTGGCAGCAAGCTATCATTATTTTGATGTTAGTCGCGACTTACCGTATTAGTGATATTGTGATGGGGGTAATGGCTAATCCATTTTATATTGATATGGGCTTTACTAAAACAGACATTGCAAACGTCACAAAAATATATGGTGTAGTAATGACTTTAATCGGTGCGGCCGTGGGTGGTGTTTTGTGTTTACGTTTGGGCGTTATGCGTATTATGATGGTGGGTGCTATTTTATCGGCATTAACCAATGTATTATTTTCATGGCTAGCTACTTTGGGGGCTGCCGACAGTGCATTGTTTAAATATTGGGCATTAGCAGGCGTGATTTCAGCGGATAACTTTGCTACAGGCGTTGCTACAGCGGCATTTATTGCCTATATGTCCAGCTTAACGAGCCGTGGCTATAGTGCCACACAATATGCTTTGTTTAGTTCGTTAATGGTGTTGTTAC
>JBEDNN010000048.1:0-39925 GCA_041170585.1 Pseudomonadota bacterium
ACTAAGCTTGAATTTTTTTCTACTGTTTTCAAACCTGCTGCAGTAACAGTTGTTGTTTTTGTTTGACCGATGCTACCATCTAAAACACCATATAACGTTACAGAAGAAGCAGCAGAAGCTGTACCGAATGCAGCCAATAAGCTAACTAATAATAAACTTTTTTTCATGGGTAATCCTTAAAATTATAGTGGTGGCACATACAAGCGGTATGAACCTTTTAAAAAAGATGCTCAATTGCTTGCGCGTTTGAACTTCCAATACTGTACATTTTTTTAACTGGGCTTCAAAATCAAATACGCGTTTAGTTGATAATTTAACAAATCTTATCGTAAACATCTCAATAAAACGGCTTAAGGTGTTGTTTTTTTGCAAACACGCCTCTTGCAAAGTTATTTTAAACGATTTATTGACGTCGTAACCATAAACCTTTTAAATATTCACCTTCAGGGTGAGTCATTCGCATAGGGTGGTCAATCCCTGCACCTAAGCGACCCATCATAGCCAAATCTTGCCGACTATCACAAGCAGCGCCTGCAACAATTTTTTGAAATAAATCCACGTTAATCGCACCGCTACATGAAAAAGTCAGTAAATCGCCGCCAGTAGCCAACAAACGCATTCCCCGTAAATTAACATCTTTATAAGCACGTGCAGCACGCTCAACATGAGCGGCACTGGGGGCAAACTTAGGCGGGTCTAATATGACAATATCAAAACGTTCGCCCGCTGCATCCAATGCTTTTAGTGCTTCTGCAACTTTTTCACAACGGGTTTCGTGCCGCATTATATCTAAACCATTTAATAGGATATTTTTTTCAGCTAATACCAAGGCATCGGCACTGCTATCGACACTGACACAATGGCTTGCACCTGCGGCTAAAGCTGCCAGTGAAAACCCACCACTATAGCTAAAACAATTTAGTACCCGTACAGGTTTATTTAAAGCAACACGTTCGGTTGTTAAACGGGCGATTTGCAGGCGGGCATCGCGTTGATCAATATAAAATCCCGTTTTATGCCCTGCCATTACATCAATATAATAATTCACTTGATGCTCTGTTGCGGTAATCACTTCAGGCACAGTTCCTTTTAATACCTGTACTACACTGGGCAAACCTTCTCTCGCTCGGACTTGTGCGTCGCTACGCTCAACAACTGTAGTGGCTGACGTAGCAATTTGTAAAGCTTGTACAATATCATCACGCCAACGGGCAATACCTGCACTTAAACATTGAACCACCAATACATTATTATTTGCACTGATGTAATGGTCTGCAATTAAACCCGGTAAGCCATCGGCTTCACCAAACACCACCCGCACTGCCCCTGTGTAAGCATACAAACCCGCACGACGCGCTACTGCTGCCTGTATCATAGTCGTAAACCATGCGACATTAATTATGGCATTTGAATCAAAACTCCACACACGCACGCGAATACGGCTACTTGGGCTAAATGCTCCCCACGCTAAAAACTGCCCGTCAATACCGTGTACTGCGACAGTATCTCCGCTGGCTGGTTTGCCTTTAATATGTTGAATAGCCGTATCGTAAATCCAAGGATGACGACGCAATAAAGACCGTTCTTTACCAGCACGTAGTGTGACAATATTCATAGCTTCCGTCATAAATAACCATATAAGTAATATAAGTAATATAAATAATAAATAATAATAAATAATACATGTAAATAGTTTTGAATAAATTAAAATAGTTTAATTAAAATAATTCTTCAAATATTTAATCTGATTAAAATTACGGTGCTAAATATTCAACCATAAATTCAATGCGGCGATTTTTTAAACGGCCTTCAGCTGTGCCGTTGTCCGCAAGTGGCTGTGAATCACTCATACCAACAGTCGTTAATTGCGTACTAGGTATACCCCGTTCAATTAAATATTGTTGAACAGTTGCTGCACGTAATTGTGATACTTCTGCCTTTCTCTCAACAGTACCAATAGAATCGGTGTGTCCTGATATAGTGACCTTGTGCTCTTTAAAGCAAGTCATCAGTACGTCTAAATTTTGTTTGCTACTGGCATTCAAGTAGTTAGTCCGTGGTTCAAACTGTACAATCCCTTTTGCTTTAATTAAAGCCTCACACCCTTGTTTAAGTGTCTTGGCATAATCTGCTTTTAGCGTCAAACTGGCTTGACCATCAGCAACAATTTGACTGTTGATACTTATTGTTTGAGGTTCAGGCAACTTTAAGGGCAATGTAGGGGGTATTACTGCTTTAGAATAATTATTAATATTACTTAGATTACCGGGTATTGTTGCATTTTTTTGCGAATAAACACCATAATTTACTTTATCGTAGTCTACTTTATCAGATTTACGCTGACTATACCCTTGAAGATACATCATATACAAGACTGCCAATAAAATACCAGAGACTAATAATGTTGGAATAAATGCTACGTTGTCATTAAAAATCATAGCTTTAAAATGCTTTTTAAATTTATAGGTTGGCTGAATTGTTTGGTCAATTGACATATTCATCATTTTAATTTAAGTAAAAATCATTAAAAGTTATTAAAAGTTATTAAACATCAATTAAACATCAATTAAACATCAATTAAACATCAATTAAAAACGGTTTAAGATGGCAGTTTCAGACACTGCTTTGGTCATTAAATGGTCTTGTAAACCTTTTAATTCGTACCATTTGTTAGAGCGAGCTAATTCAGCTTGTTTAGGCCAAGTATCCGTGTCTATCCATCTGTAATTACTGTTCACTGCTGTTAATGCTTGTTTTACAGCATCGGGCTTAGCATTTGCTAAATCAATTAAATCGTTGTAACCTAATTTTTTTAATAATTCACTGGTTGTAGGTCCAATCCCTTCAATGACTTCAAAATCTGCATCATCTTTAATTTTAAAGCCGACACGTGCAGCTTGTATAAAATCAATATATGACGCATCAATTGACCCTGTATTTTTGCGACGATTTTTAGCAGATTGAATCGTTTTAAATAGCTTGTGGCGGTTAAACCACCACACATTAAACATAAAACTTGTAATCCAACCTATGGCAAAAACCAACATAATCCACCATAAATTATATAACAAATCTATTTTATTCCAAGACATAGCCACCCCCTTGATTATTTCATGTATGGCTGATAAGCCGCTGATAACGCCCACCTTCCAAAACTTCTAAATCACCCAACAACTCTAATTCTGTTAAACGTGATAATACTTCGCCTGTACTTAAAGCAGTTGCCAATACGATTTGGTCTAAATCCATAGGTGTATGCCCCATAGCTGCTAATACCGCATCATTTGTAGCTGGCAGTTCAGTTTTTTGTAATGGCAATGCCTGCATTTGTAAATTAGACGATGCCTTTGACAAAGGTAACTTTCGTTTACCTGTTTTTTGCAGTTGTGCATCAATTAATTGTTTATGTGATTGTTTTTTTGGTGCTTGATTATGATTCGTAATTTGTAATGCAGCTGACTCATCATCACTGTCTGTAAATAAATGTAGTTCTT
The DNA here is from genome assembly GCA_041170585.1 of Pseudomonadota bacterium. Classification (GTDB taxonomy): domain Bacteria; phylum Pseudomonadota; class Gammaproteobacteria; order Burkholderiales; family Burkholderiaceae_C; genus JBDLSY01. Next base: position 3,495 of record JBEDNN010000048.1, read on the forward strand.
CTAAAATATCATGTGCACTTTCTACTAACTTTGCACCTTGTTTGATTAACTGATGGCAACCTTTAGATAAAGGAGCGTGAATACTACCAGGAATTGCCAATACCTCTCGTCCTTGCTCACCTGCAACCCGTGCGGTAATTAAACTGCCACTACGTACTGCTGCTTCTACCACTAAAATACCGCGTGATAACCCAGCAATTAAACGGTTACGACGCGGAAAGTTATGGGCAATAGGCGGCGTACCCACAGGAAATTCACTAATCACAGCCCCTTTTGTGGCAATACGATGGGCTAAATCTCGGTGAGATGAAGGATAAACACGGTCAATGCCTGTACCCATTACGGCTATTGTTGAGTATGAATTATTGCTAGCCAGTAAAGCCCCTTCATGTGCCGCTGCATCAATTCCTAAAGCTAAACCAGAAATAACGGTAATATTTTTTTCAGCCAAAGTCTGTGCAAACAAACGGGCATTGAGAATGCCTTGTTGAGTGGCATTGCGTGCACCGACTATACCTACAGCCATTTGACTTAAAGTCAGCGGGTTTCCTTGAACAAACAGTACCAGTGGTGGGTCATTAATAGTGAGTAGTTGTGCAGGATAATTTACACTGTCCCAAGTCAAAATATGCCTTACCTCTTGATAACGGTCATCAGTTAACCAGACTAATGCCGCATCTATATAGGTTTGTCTTTGAAGAGCAGCTGCTTCATTAGGCGTTTTAAATGCGAGTGCTGCAGGTTCACCCGCAATATTTGCTAAATCAAGTACGCTGGCTTCAAGAATAGCTACTGCTGAACCCAATGCAGCCAACCAAGCCCGTACGGCATCTAATGGTAACTTAGCTGTATATTCCAACTGTAACCAAGCGGTTAATGGCATCAAATCTGTCAAATTAGACACGCTTAATCAGCAGTAGGTTGCGTTAAAGTATCGCCTACTTTAACCGGTTCACGAGTCCCTGCAACTAAAGCATAGGCGACTTTTTCAAACACACGAAAAACAATTACATGGCCATAGGTTTCATCAGGTAAACGCACAGTAGCTTCTTTTTTATTAAACTGTTCCCAGAAGTTTTTTGATGGGGGTGTCGCTTCTTTGTCTACCATAGTTTGTCCAGTACGCCATAACTGTAAAACATGGCCTACTTCTAAGCCGTCATTTTTACCCTTATTAATACTAATAATCATGTTGCTTCCTGCATACGCTACACCATCATAAGAACTCATCACTCGGGCTTTAATCGGTGTGTCAGGGGCATGAGGCACTGCATTTAAGTTGGATTCGCTTACATAGGGCATAACACGATCGCCATTACTTAGCTCTTCTACAGAATGTGTAATTTTTAATTTAGCGGGGTCACCTTCGCGTTGCATCATGGCTTGACCTACATAATGGGCTTCATACGCCACAACTGCATTGTTATCTGGATTACGTAGTGGTTTACCTGGGCGATATAACTGATAGCGGCCATCAGGGCTATTGGCTAAATTACGTGCGTAGAATGAATCACCCACGCCAGTAAATACACGCGACTCTGTACCGCTTAATACATAACCAGATTTTTTTAAGCTGGCTTCATCAACAATTAAAGGTTGACTTAAAAAACTACGCATCGCACCCAAATTAATACTAACGATAGGTTCTAAAACATAGGGTTCACTACGAATTTTCGGAGACAGTTTATCTTCTGGTAAACCATCTGTACCATCGGCTAAACCTAATCTAGCGAATCCATTTGAACGAGTCAGCACTAATACTTGACCAGGATAAATTAAATGCGGATTAATAATTTGAGTTTTATTCATACCCCACAAAGACGGCCATTGCCACGGGCTTTTTAAGTACATTTTTGAAATATCCCACAAAGTATCATGGCGTTTTACCGTATATCGCTCGGGGGCTTTGGGCAATAAATTGGCTTCTGGAATGCCTTGGCTTGTCGCCACAGCTTGTGCTTGTGCTTTTTGTGCAGTAGTGGTGGTATAGCGGGTTTGTGCCATAACGGTAGTATTAACACCCAGCGTTACGGTTGTGATTGACAGCATCAAAGCCCATAATAACGTTGATTGATATAAAGTTTTTTGTTGCAATAAAAAGTGTGTGGGTTTCATAGTAAACGCTAGAAGTTAAATGGAACAAAATGATTTAAATAATATTAAGAAATAATAATATTAAAAAATATTAATATTAAGAAATATTAAGGAACGTTAAGAAATATTAAATGATTTTAAGTGTAATTTGTTTCATTATGTTTTTGTATACTTTACATTTTAATCAATTTATTTATCTTGCTTTTGTAAACACTCTCAATTAAACCACTTAATTTTAATATTTATAATATTTTTATATATTTTTATATATTTTTATATATTTTTATATACTTAATAATTAAATTTATAATATCTTTATATTATTTATACAATATTCATACATAAACACTTCAACTACATGACCAGCACATTATTATCTTTTGAATTTTTTCCACCCAAAACAGATGAGGGCTTAAATAATCTGCTATCAGCACAAACAGATTTAAACCGTGTTCACCCGCAATTTTTTTCAGTCACTTACGGTGCAGGCGGCAGTACACAGATCAATTCATGGAAAGCTATTGAAGCTCTACAAATGACGGGGAGCAATGTAGCCCCTCATTTAAGTTGTATTGGTGCAAGTAGAAATAGTATTAAAGAACAACTGTCTATTTATCAAGCGGCAGGTATTACTCGGATTATTGCCTTGCGTGGTGATTTACCCAGTGGCTATGGTTCAACCGGTGAATTTAAGTATGCCAGCGACTTAGTTGCATTTATTCGCGAAGTTACAGGTGATTGGTTTACTATTTATGTAGCTGCGTATCCTGAATATCACCCACAAGCACAGACTTCTATTAAAGATTTAGATGCCTTTGCTTATAAAATAAAAGCTGGTGCTGGCGGGGCTACTGCTGCGATTACGCAATATTTTTTTAATAGTGATGCGTATTATCATTTTTGCCATGAAATTGAAAAACGTGGTATTAATTTAACTGAAACACCAATTATCCCTGGGATAATGCCAATTACACAATTTGGACAACTCGCACGGTTTTCTGAAATGTGCGGTGCAGAAATACCGCGCTGGATGCGTTTAAAATTTGAGTCTATGTATGACGATACTAAAAGTATTGCTGCATTCGGCGAAGAAGTTATCAGTGATTTAACGGCTCAATTACTGGGTGTCGGCTGCCCCAGTTTACATTTTTACACTATGAACCGTAGTGCTCCCAGTTTAGCGATATTAAAAAATGTGGGTCTTATACCTCGCTAGGATCAACCTCTAAGTGCCATAAAACACCATAGCCACTATCACCACTACGCAATGCTTTACTATAAGCTATCCATACGGGCATTGCATCACGTAACAAACGGTGTAGTTCAGGGCGACTATTAGACTCAAATAGTATTTGTGCCCTGCATTGTGTGGCTACTTTAGGCATCAACATAGGTACAGGTGAAAATACTCGCACGTCTTTGTTATCTACCCAATCTATCAATCCTTTGGCATGGTTTAACCAAGCCAAAGCAAGCTCTAAATGAATATGACTGGCCCGTAAAACGGCTTGATAACTATAAGGTGGTAAACCAGCATTTTTACGTTCATATAGCAATGTATTGTAAAAAGAATCTACAGTGGGCTGCAACACAGCTAAAAATACAGGGTGTTGTGTTTGCCTTGTTTGTAACCAGACAGTACCTGCTACTTCAGACCGCCCAGCCCGTCCTGCTACTTGTGTTAATAAAGCAAATAAACGCTCTACACCACGATAATCAGGCGACGCTAACATACCATCACAACCCACTATGACTACCGTAGACAATGCAGGAAAATCATGGCCTTTAGCCGTCATTTGTGTACCGACTAGAATGTCTAACTCGCGGTGCTTCATAGCGTGAGTAATGTGTTTACTTTGACCTTTTTTGCGGCTAACATCACTGTCTAAACGGCCAATACGTGCCAAAGGCATTACATTTAATAAAGTATCTTCAATAGCTTGTGTCCCTTGGCCTTCAGGTTCTAAATGAACGTTACCGCACTTGGGACACGATTTAGGCGGAGGCATTTTTGCTGCACAATGATGACAAATCAATTGCCACTTTCCTTTTAATCTATGCAGTGCCATATAACTAGAACAGTTAATACACTCACTGCTCCAGCCACAGCCTGTACAGGTTAATACAGGTGCAAAACCACGCCGGTTTAAAAATACCAAGCTTTGTTCATTGCGTGCCAAAGTATCGCTTAATACTTTTAAAACAGGGGCAGATAAACCAGTTTTAGTCGGGTGCTTTAGTAAATCAACTTTAATCCAACGGGGTAATACACTGGTTTTTACACGGTTAAGCATACGGTGTAAACGGTATTTACCTTCACAGGCCTTAAACCACGTCTCTAAGCTGGGCGTAGCGCTGCCTAATATGACAGGACAATTTTCTAATTGCCCGCGCACTACAGCCAAATTACGCGCACAATACCGTACGCCTTCTTGTTGTTTATAACTTAAGTCATGTTCTTCGTCTACCACAATTAAACCAATATTAGACAAAGGTGCAAAAATAGCTAACCGCGTACCAACCAATATATCAATATCATTTGATAAACAATCTAGCCATGTTGTACGCCGTTTAGCAACTGATATATTACTGTGTAATACAGCATTTTTAGCATTGGGTAAAGCCATTTTTACTCGGGCTAACATAGAAGGAACTAAAACAATTTCAGGTACTAAAATCAATACACGTTTACCTTGTTTAATTGCTTGAGCTGCACGACTTAAATAAACCTCTGTTTTACCGCTGCCTGTAATGCCGTATAACAAATGAACACCAAAATCATCTTCAGTTAAATGGCTTAATACAACGGCTTGTTCAGCTGTCGGTGTGGCTACAACTAATGTATGTCGTAATACTGGTTTTAGTAATGTTGATGGATTGTCATCAATCGTATTAACTTTACTTTTAAGGGCATTAGATGTAAGGATTTTTTTAATGACAGGCAACGCCAAACTCACTGTGGGCAGTAAAACCTCACCCACTGTACGGTGATAATATTGACTAGTAAATTTTGCTAATTTTAATACTGTATTAGGCAATACTTTATTGCCTAAATTTGGCAACAGTTCTGCCAATAAGATTTTTTTAGGGTCATAACGCGGTTCAGGCAATATAGATAAAACCACACCTAAGCATCGCCGACCCGCCCAGCGAATCAGTACGATACTGCCTTGACTAGGTAAAATACTTGAGTTTGATAAACTATCGGTTCGCCAAACATAATCAACCCCATCGCTTAATGAAGTGTCAGGTGATAAAGCCTGCAACGGCACATTAACCGCCACGTTAAGCCATAACACCTGTGTAACACTCATAGTGATTAATTAAATTAAATTGCGTAGTTTAAATTGAATATTTAATTTAGATATTTAAATTAGATATTTAAATTAGATATTTAAATTGAATATTTGTTTAACAAAGCTTTATTGAGTATTTCGGCAACACCGTTGGGTAAATCAGGTAACTTTAGTGCTTGTTGAATTTTAGCGTACATAGCTTGTGCCAATGAAGGCTCATACCGCTGCCATAAATCCATTGCACGGGCTAAACGGGCGGCAACATCAGGGTTGATAGCGATTAATTGTTCTAAGCTATTTAACCAAAAATCGTAGCCTGCTTCAGTATGAAACAGCACAGGATTAGCAAAACAAACGCGAAATACCACTGAACGCATACGGTTTGGGGTTGTCCATTTAAAAGCAGGGTGTGCCAGCAATGTTTGGATAAAACTTATTTTTACATAAGGCAATGTTGCTTGCAATGCAAACCATTTATCAATCACTAAATCATTGTCTTCAAAGCGTAAATAAAAATCATCGGCTTCAGGTAATAATTCATCTATTTCATTTATTACAGTGTGTTGTAATAGCCCACTTAAAGCAGCTATTCGGTTAGTCATATTATGGGTGCGGCGGTATTGTCCTTGTGCGTGTTGTACCGCTATTCTGTCTCCAGTGCGTAACCACAGCATTAATACCGTATTGCGTAATGCTCGTGTACCCGCTTGTGTACTGTCAGGACTATAAGGTGCGTGATTGCTTAATTGCTCATACAATATCGGTAAAGTATTTTTTAAACCTTGTGCTAACTGGTTTATAACTGATTCGCGGGCTGCATATAAAGCGTGTGGACGTAAATTGTCTGCTATTGAATCAGCCAAGGTGTTATAGACAGGGACATTTAACAATGTGGCTTTAAAAGCCGCCGCAAGGTTTATATCATTCAATATGGGCGTTAATGTCCTACAAACGATATTTGCTAATAAATTTGTTAATACACTTGAATCTATAGCAGAAGACGTGTTTTCATAATAAGCAAAAATCCAACGCTCATACAAGCGTTGAATCGCTTCCCAACGGTTAAACGCGTCGCTATCACGGCTTAATAACAAGGCTAAATCTGTATGGCTATATTGATATTGTAATTTAACAGGGGCAGAAAAATGGCGTAATAAACTCGGAACAGGCTGGCTTGTAACCCCTTCAAACACAAATACTTGCTCTATTTGCGTTAAATGCAACAAATGTTCATCAGTACATTGGCCATTAAAAGTACTGTTAATGACACCCTCTTGATTGAGTAAACCCATCAATACAGGAATATGCAGAGGCGGTTTAGTTAAAGCTAAATTGGCTATTTCAATGCCAACAGAAGGGTTACGTTGTTGTAAAGTCAAGGTATACCGCTTGGCAGTTGCATCATAAATCCCCATCGCAGTCACTATGGGTGTTCCAGCTTGTTCGTACCAACGCTTAAATTGACTTAAATCAACACCACTGCCCTCACTAATCGCGTGTAAAAAATCATCACAAGTAACGGCTTGTCCATCATAGCGTTCAAAGTAAATATCCATACCACGTCTAAAACCATCGCCTGTTGGCGTAGCGGCATTGGCTAACAAGGCTTGCATACGAATAATTTCAGCCCCTTTTTCATACACTGTTGCAGTATAAAAGTTACTGATTTCTTCAAAACTATCAGGCCGTACAGGGTGTGCCATAGGGCCCATATCTTCGCCGAACTGTGCAGCCTTAAGCGTAATAACATCATTAATACGGCATACCGCTTTAGCACTGCTTACCGCTACCTCACTTAATACTGCATGACCAAAACCTGCGGCTTGGTCTGCACTAAATAATTGATCACGGTAAACCGTTAAGCCTTCTTTTAAAGTGAGCTGAAACCAATCGCGACAAGTAATGCGGTTACCTGTCCAATTATGAAAATATTCATGGCCAATAACTGCCTCAACATTATTGAAGTCAGTGTCTGTTGCGGTTTCAGGGTGTGCCAACACATAGGCTGTATTAAAAATATTTAAACCCTTATTTTCCATTGCCCCCATATTAAAATCACCTACAGCTACTACCATATAACGTTCTAAATCTAAATAACGTCCAAAAGTATGCAAATCCCAGGTAATACTGGCTTTCAAGCTGTCTAAAGCCCATTGTGTGGCAAGTTGGTCAGCAGGGCGGGTATAAATTTGTAAAAGAGATCGCCCATTGTTTACGTATGGATTGTCAATCCACGTTTCATTTACGGCTAAATCACCGGCTACTATAGCAAATAAATAGCTGGGTTTTGGGTGTGGGTCTTGCCATACAGCATAATGTCTTTGGTTATCAGTGGGCATATCGCCCGAAAAAATTAAGTTGCCATTAGATAGTAAAACAGGGTACTGATTTTTGTCTGCACACAATATCACAGTGTAACGAGACATCACATCAGGACGATCTGGCGCGTATGTGATACGACGAAAGCCTTCTGCCTCACACTGTGTAAACAAATTACCTTGGCTAGCATATAAGCCCATTAAAGTTGTATTGTCTGTTGGATTAACCACTGTTTTTACTTTAACCGTAATTGAATCTGTTAAATTCGTCTTCGGCATATTTAAAACACTTAAAATACCTGTATCAGCATTTATATTAAACTCATTTGCAGTTAGTATTGTCCCATTAATACTAATTTCTTCTAATACAATACCACCTTTACTGGTATCGCCCACCCATTCTAAAATACTGGGTGCGTTCTCGCGGTGTCTTAATATTGATGTAGTTGCAATACAGGTATGCGTTGCATGTAGATCAAAAATCATTGAAACACTGTCTACCCAATAATTAGGTTGAGTGTAATCAGCACGATAAGTAACCGTTGAAGCAGTCTTTGAGCGTAAGTTTGTCGTCATAGTAATAATTAATATAAAAATATAAAAATATAAAAAATTAATGTAAAAAAATAATGTAAATGGAGTATTAATAAATATTAATATCAATATTAACAACGTAATAACGTTTAAAGCATTTTAAGAACATAGCTTGGGTAAAATCATACCCTTATAAGCTGCAATATACACACATATTTATGACATACTTTTAAAAACAATTTAAAAAACAATATATGACACACTTTTTTGAAAATAAGGTAAATTCAGATAAAACAGCACCTGTTGTGTTAATCACAGGCGGGGCAAAGCGATTAGGCGCACAACTGTGTCATAGCTTTGCACAGGCTGGTTGGCGTATCGCTTGTCATTACAATCAATCTAAGCAAGCTGCAGAAGCGTTGGCAGCTACGTTGAACCAATCAAGCAGTGATTGCACTGTATTCGCTGCTGATTTAGCAAATATCGCTGAAGTCAAACAATTATTTAATACAGTTTTAGCAGCCCTAGGACGGATAGACTGTATTATCAATAATGCCTCTATTTTCGAGCGTGATGAAGGCATTGATTTTACGCCCGAACAATTTTTACAGCATCAGACTGTCAATTTATTAACGCCGTTACTATTGGGACAAGCACTGGCGGCACAACAGGCAGCCATTAAAACGATTAAAACAAATACAGCGTGTATAGTACATATTTTAGATCAAAAGGTAGATAATTTGAATCCAGATTATTTTTCTTACACAGTCAGTAAACTAGGTTTACGTGATTGTGTCAAACTACAAGCACAATCTTTAGCCCCTTATGTGCGCGTTTTAGGTGTATCACCAGGTTTAATTTATGTAAGTGGCCCACAAAGCGATGAAAATTTCAAACAAGCGGCATCTGTTAATTTACTTAAAACGCCTACAGACCCTGCCAATGTCGCTAAAGCGGTACTAGATTTAGTGGCTAATCCTGCTATTAATGGTGCAATTATTCAGGTTGACAGTGGGCAACATTTAGTCCCTTTAGGACGCGATATTATGTTTTTAGTCAATTAAACTTATTAACTACACTTATTATATATATTCTTTTAACTTTTTCAATTTATGACTATTACTGTACACCCTAGCTTTTTTGAATTACAACAAACCTGTAGAAAAATATTTTTAAAAAACTATGTACTACCGATTAACATTGGTGTGCATGATTTTGAAAAATTAGCACCTCAACGTATTATTATTAATGTTGAGTTGTATGTTTCTTTGATTCATACAACACCGCAGGCCGACACACTTAATGAAGTATTAGATTATGATTTTATTCGTGAAACTTTGAAAAAAATTGTTGAAAAAGGACATATTCAACTACAAGAAACTTTGTGCGATCAATTCATGACTGCATTATTAGACAATCCTTTGGTTCGCGCAGCTAAAGTATCTAGTGCAAAGCCCGATGTTTATCCTGATTGTGATGCTGTCGGAATTGAAATATTTAGATTTAAATATTAAATCTCTTTCAAAACTTATTTATACGAAAAAAGCCTTAAATTTTATTAAGGCTTAATAAATATATTAAATATATTAAATATATGGTAATGTTCAAATAGCACTGATACAAGAAGTTTAATAATTAAGAAGTAACCAGCAAAATTAACAGGCTACTGCACCAGTATAAATATTATAAAAGTTAAATTTTAACATTATCATTAAATTAATTAAATAATTATTTTGTAGCTTCAATAACCGCAGGTGCTGATGCAGAAACAATAACAGGATTAGTCTTAGCTTTAATTACGGCACGTACACCTTCAGGCAAAGGTATTTCAGCAGCATGCAATGACTTTCCTGCTTCAATCGCTGATAAATCAACTGTAATAAATTGTGGTAAGTTTGTAGGTAAACAGACAACAGTTAATTTAGTAGCAACATGGCTAATAGTCGATGCTGACAGCTTTACTGCGGGTGATACATCAGCACCCGTAAAATGTAACGGCACACTTTTGCTAATTTCTTTGGTCATATCAACACGCTGAAAATCAATGTGCAATACCGATGGCTTGAATGGATGCATTTGGTAATCACGTAATAATACAAATTGAACAACGCCATCAATGTCTAACTCTAAAACAGAAGCATGGAACTCTTCTTTACGGAGTGCGTGAAACAAAGCATTGTGCTCTAATTCAATCATAACAGGGGCAGTATTACCGCCATATACAATACCTGTTGTTTTACCTGCATTGCGTAAACGGCGGCTCGCACCCGTACCTTGCAATGTGCGTGATGTAACAGAAATTTTCATAGTCAATCTTTCAAAATAGCAACTACCGCGACCAGTGAATTGCACGTGTAACAATAACAGGTTACACAACTGTATGCGTAAATATTACGCGAATATTAGTATTAAGGTATAAAAAATTATAAACGCTATAAAAGTTCTACATATATAAATATTATAAATATTATTTTTGATAAAATAAGTTACATATCCGTAAACAAAGTACTGACAGAATCTTCGCGTGAGATACGTGAGATTGTTTCAGCAATTAGCTCAGCACAACTGATTTGACGAATAGATTTACAGATTTTAGCGGCTTCAGATAAAGGAATAGTATCGGTTACGACTAGTTCGTCTAATCCAGAGTCTACAGCACTAACACGAGCAACCGCTGAACCTGATAGTACAGCGTGCGTGCAATATGCAACCACTTTAGTCGCACCTCGTGATTTTAAGACTTGGGCTGCTTTTACCAATGTGCCCGCAGTGTCTACCATATCGTCCATGATGACACAAGTACGTCCTTCTACTTCACCAATGACATTCATTACTTCAGACACATTGGCTTTAGGCCGACGTTTATCAATAATTGCTAGATCACATTCTAAATGCTTTGCAAATGCACGCGCACGTACTACGCCACCTACATCAGGACTGATAACCATTAAATCAGAGTATTTTTTTTGTAAAAGATCACCTAACAAAACACTGGTAGCATAGATGTTATCAACTGGAATGTCAAAGAAACCTTGAATTTGATCAGCGTGCAAATCCATAGTCAATACACGATTAACGCCCGCCGCCTCTAATAAATTTGCAACCACTTTAGCCGAAATCGGGACTCTTGACGATCTCGGTCTACGGTCTTGTCTAGCATACCCAAAATAAGGCATAGCTGCGGTAATACGGGCTGCTGATGAACGCTTTAAGGCATCAGCCATCAGCACCAATTCCATTAAATTGTCATTAGTAGGCGCACAAGTAGGTTGTAAAATAAACACGTCCTTACCACGAACATGTTCCATAATTTCAACAGTAGTTTCACCATCTGAAAACTGACTGATGTCGGCTTTTCCCAGCACTTGCCCAAGATATTTTACAACGTCATTTGCTAAAGCACGGTTTGCATTGCCTGCGAAAACTATTAACTCATTTGCCATAGTGAATAGTTACTTTAATAGTTATATAACAGCATACTAATTAACGGTTTACTCAAAATTAACTTTTTGATTACGTATGATTTGTATGTGCTTAATTTGAATGTTAGATAAATTTAGATGAATAAAATAATTTAAATTAATCATTGTGTTGTGATTAATAGTAAATGGCAGGGGAGAAAGGATTCGAACCTTTGAATGCCGGAATCAAAATCCGGTGCCTTAACCAACTTGGCGACACCCCTACTAAAATTAACAATTGATATTTTAACCTAAAAACAGTTCTTTTTGGTTAGGATGACTGCTTAATGTTTGCACATTCCAAATAAACCACTGTTTATATTCACAAATATTTTTTAACTGGTGAAGCGCATTTTCTGCAGCTTGTTTTGTTAAATAAACTGCAAACACAGCACTGCCTGTACCAGTCATTTTAACACTATTTACATTATTAGTTTCCCTTAAGACATCAGCTACTTCTTTAATTGGAGGTACTAATTTTTCTGTAACTGCTTGCAGTACATTTTTAAACTGTTGGTCAAAATGAAATGCTTTATGTTGCTCTGATAACTGCGAAATTATTGCGTATTTTTTATTATAAGTCAAATTAAAATGTTCAAAAACAGTCGGCGTTGATACATGAATGTTTGGGAAAATAACGACACAATATACTAACGGTGTAGCGAGGCTTGTTAATATTTCACCGATACCTTGTGCGTGTGCCGTACCTTGTTGAGTACAAAAAAAAGGTACATCAGCCCCTAATTGCAAACCTATTGTTTGTAGCTGTTGCTGGCTTAATCCACAACGCCACAACACATTTAGCCCCATTAAAGTAGTTGCGGCATTACTGCTACCACCACCTAAGCCAGCCCCAACAGGAATTTGTTTATCAACCCATATATTTGCACCCAGCTGTGTACGTGCATGTCTTTTCAGTAATTGTGCTGCACGAATAGCCAGATGTTGTTCATCTGCTAAATCTTTAATCGGTGTGTGCAATACTAATTTTCCGTCATTACGCACCTCTAATTTGACTGTATCGTACAAGCTAATCAATTGAAATACTGTGTCTAATAAATGGTATCCGTCAACACGTTTACCTGTAACATATAAATAAGTATTGATTTTTGCAGGAGAAGATAATGTCAGCATTCTAATATTACCATTGGATAAACTCAATAATTTAAGATTATTTAATTTAAATTTAACGGCTATGTCGTAATATTAATAATATTGTTAATATTGTTAATACACTTTTATAACAATTACATATTATTTATATCGTCTAATACAATACGTGCGGTGATTTTTTTAAACTCATTTTTAGCAATAATCAACTTTGGAAAGTTAGACTTATGGCGATTAATGACCTCAATAGTCCAATCATCGGTAAGCAATTCTTTTTCTTTAGGCTCATCAACATTTAACCAAAGCAATATATTTTCTAAGGGCAATTGCCAACCCAAAGTGGTATCCATTAAACTATTTAAATCAGCAGCATATATCGTTTGAACTGGTGTAATTAAACTAGCACGTTGTTCATTTGACGCATTAGGGTCAAACGCAATTAATGCGATAGTCGTATTAAATGGACTTAGCAACGATAACTGCATAGAATTATTTTTAGTCAGTGATGCAGTAGCAATTTTCCACTCAAAATTACCTTGTTCACGCGCTAAAGCCCCATCTTTAAAATAGTTAATACTAAATCTTCCTGTATACAACTGCGGCTTACTTACATCTGATACCAATAATTCTGGCACATTAACACAAGCATTTAGACATACAGTAACAATTATAAAAAACAAATTTTTACTACAAACAATAAAGTTAACACGATTATTAAAAGAATTAATAATAAAACTAATATTTAAATTAATATTTTTAAAAATGGACGGTATACAGTTTAATTTTAACAACATAAATTAAATGCTTTTAGGAAGAATAGTCAATTAACACAGTGCAGCAGTATGATGAAGCAGTATCGTTAAATAATTTAACTTAATTATTTAACTTAATTATGTAATTTAAACATTTATTTATTTTGAATCAGTGTACTGCTGCGTTTTACTGTAAGGATAGGAAAAGGTATCTTAAACCGTTTCATAGTATTTAATAAGACGGGGTGCAAATTGTCAGCTTGATAAGCTTTAAACCAAACGACTCGGGCGGCTTTAGGATTACCCATGACAAATAATAACTCACCAAAATGTGCAGCCACTTCACCATCAGATTTTATAGTGTATGCTTTTTTTAATAAAGGTAATGCTTTATCGTACTGTTTAACACGAAAATATCCCCAACCTAAGCTATCATTAATCGCCATACTATCCGTGTTTAACGCATAAGCCGTTTCTAAAAGCTGAATACCTTCTATTAATTGTGCATTATTTATATAACGATCTACTAAAGTGTAGCCTAAAGCGTTTAAAAGAGCTGCATTTTTGGGTGATTTCAACAATAAATCGCGCAATAGTGCCACCGATGCATCTGTTTTATTCATCAACTCATAGGTAATAGCCGTTTCATACAAGCCATCACCTTCTGGCAGTTGCTTACACAGACGCAATACTAAATCAAAATCTGTTTGAGCTTGTAATTGCTCTGTCAATGTATTGATTCCACGGTGAGCTATGGTACGTAGAGTGTCAATCGCTGCATAAGTAAAAATATAAGCCATATTAGGCGAATTTTCTAAATGACTATTAATTGTTTGATTAATTGTTTGATTAATTGTTTGATTAATTGTTTTGCTATTAACTGAATGTTGTATGCTTGTTTGCAAAGCCAATAATTCATCTAAAGCTTTTCGGTCACCTAATTTAGCTTTAACTGCTAAAGATAGCCCTTTAATCAGTAATCCTTCAGAGGTATTCGTACTTGATTCAGCATCATGATTTTCAGATGTATCTACTTTATTATTAAGTTTTTCAGCTAAATAATATATATCTAAAGCCTCTACAGACTGACCTAACTCTTGCGCTAACATACGGGCAATCTTCGCTTGACTATGTTGCGTTAATGTTTTTCTTGCACGGTATGCCTGCGCTAAACTGGCCTTGACTAACTCAAATTGCCCACTTAAGCGTTCTTGCTCCATACGTGCTAAAAGAAAATAAACTGTCTGTGAATCCAATTTAGGCAATATTTTAACGGCTTGATTAAAAGCAGTGGCTGCAGCCTTAGTCTGTTTTAAGGCTATGTGAATTTGTGCCAAAGTATGCCATGCATCGACATTATTGGGTTGCCGTTTTGTCCATATTTTTGCTGCAGATAAAGCCGTAGTGGGTTGAGTAGACGCCAATGTTAAGATGGCTATAGAATTAGGTGAGGCTGCCGTAGTTGCTTGATAAAAATGTTTTTTTGCATCATCAATTAAATTAGCTTGTTGAGCCAATGTCCCATATAAAAACTGTACATCGCCTAAATGGTTATGCGTTTTAAATCCTTTTTGAACGGCTTTATACAACAGGTGTTGTTGTGCTTCAGACAACTTTAAACTACGAATTAAAATAATTAAATTAATCAAGTCCGTATTTTTAGGGATAGGTTTTGATAGGTTGTAGCGTGTACTTAAATACAAAGATAAATCATCATAACGTTCACTTAAAACCAGTAAAGTCGTCAGCCACTCTTGTGCTTTAGCTGAATTTGGCGATGTTTTTTCCCACAGTTTGGCAGCATCGTAACTTATATCCATACGTTTAGAGAGAACTGACCACTGAACAACACGCTCTAATAAAACTGGGAGTGGTTGCTTTTGGGCTTTATCCCATAAAATCAAGGCAGCAGTTTCAAACTGTTTGTCTTGTACCAAAAACTCGGCTTTTAAAAAAGATTCAATAGTTGTCTCATCCCAGATTGAATTACTATTTTTAATTTGACTAGAATAAATAGCTGGGACTGGATTAATAGTTTGAATGGTTTGTTTTGATTGTTTTGACAGTGCAGGAGACAAATATATACACAATGCCGTAAATAGTACAAAGTGTTTATTGCGCCAGAAAAAGTTTAAATTTAAGTTTAAGTTTAATAACATATAAAAAATAATGACATATAAAATAATGGCGTACAGTAAGTAAATTGTATAAAATAAGCTGTATAAAATAAATAAATTATATAAATAATAAAAGCAAATAAATCACTATAAAAGAATATTCACTATTATTCACTATATTAACGGTAAGGTAAAAGGTTTTGCTAAAATAGACCCATGAATATTTCAAATACCTCAAATAACATGCCTACTGTGCAAACAGATAGCTTTTTAACTCTAAACTACAGAATTACTTTAATTAAAAAAGGTGAGTTAGTGGGCGATTTTTTAAGTACTTTTGATGAAAAACCTGCGACTTTACTGATGGGGGCAGGTCAATTATCACCCGCTTTGGAAACCGCTTTAATCGGTCTATCACAAAGTACACACACCACAATTCATTTACCAGAAGGGGTGGCTTTTGGTGAACACAACGCACAAATGATTCAGCGTGTTAGTATGGATTTATTAAAATCTGAAGCAGCCCTTGATGCAGTATTTGAAGCAGGTGATATCATCGAATTTAATACTCAACAAGGCCGTATGGCAGGTACGATTATTAGCTTAGACGACGTAACTGCTTTAATAGATTTTAATCACCCTTTAGCGGGTCAAGCTATTGCATTTGAAGTACAATTAATTTCAGTACTATAAATTAAATTCATACGAAAAGAAAATCTTAAACCTTAAACCTTAATTTTTAAGGCTTAACAAACATATATTTATATATTTGTATATATTTTTGAAAACACTACAGTCAAGGCAATAAACGTATCTCAAATAAAGGTAATGGTTTATCACAAGTACTTGAACGTATATTATCAAAAGGTAATAAATTAATTTGTCGCTTCAATGTATGCGATAAATCAGTTAAATAAGATGGGTATTGTTTGAACCATGTCAGCACGGTATGGTCTATATATATTGTAAATGCTGTGCCGCTAAACTGACGCGTTTGTAACTCTAATTCACGTAAAATTTCATGGGCAATAGTCTGCGGTGTTTTAGTTTGTGTCATTTGTTCGCAATAAACACAAGGGTGTAGCAAAATATGTGCCAAACTTTCTCGTATACGTTTACGCGACAGCTCCATTAGTCCTAAAGCAGTAAATCCGTAGATACGTGTGTATACAGAGTCTTTTGCGAGTGCTTTAGTTAAAGTATTACTAACTGTATCGCGGTCTTCTAGGCGTGTCATATCAATAAAATCTATTAGAATAATACCCCCTAAATTACGTAAACGTAACTGCCGTGCAATTTCTACTGCTGCCTCTAAATTAGTGTTTAATATGGTGTCTGAAAACTGTTTTTTTCCTACAAAACTGCCCGTATTAACATCAATCGTACACATTGATTCGGTCTGATCAATCACTAAATAGGCACCACTATTTAGATTAACACGCCGATTCAGGGCAGTATTTATTTGTATATCTACTTTAGCCAAGTCAAATAGACTGTGTTCAGCAGTATGTAACTGAATTTTAGGCAATACAGCAGGCATATAAGTACGTGCAAAGGTCTGTAATTGAAGATAACAAGCCATGCCATCTACTACAATACTATCAGTATATTCAGTGCAGGTATCACGCAAAATACGTTGAGCTAAACCAATATCGCGATACAACGTAGCAGGCGCTGCTTGATTTTTAGTATGTTTTATAATCGTTTGCCATACGTGTGTTAAATAAGCAATATCGTCAGCTAGTTGTGTAACACTGGCATATTGCGCTTGTGTTCTAGCAATTAAACCCCACGAAAACTGCTTAGGCAGTGCTGCATTTAAGCAGTCTCGTATGGCTTGCTTAATACTTACATCAGTAATTTTTTGTGAAACGCCAATGTGGGTATCTTGAGGCAGTAAAACCAAATAGCGTCCTGCCAAGCTAATTTGCGTAGTAAGCCGTGCTCCTTTTGTGCCTAGTGGGTCTTTTAGTATCTGCACCAACAATGTTTGACCTGTAAAGATACGTTGTTCAATCGGTAAACTTAACGATACTGTGGCTACTCGTTGGTTTACTACACTGTATTTCGCGACTCGTTCTTGTTGCACTTCTAATAAATCAGCAACATGTAAAAAAGCCATTTTTTCTAAACCGATATCGACAAAACCACTTTGCATACCTGGTAAAACACGAACAACTTTACCTAAGTAGATATTACCTACTATACCTACGGCTTCGGATACATGATGGCGTTCAATGTGAATTTCTTGCAAAATGCCATTTTCTAACAGTGCTGCACGGGTTTCGTGGTGCGCGCTATGAATTAAAATACGATGATTAAGTGGGGAAGTCATGCTAAGCATACCTTATTGTATTGAGTACTTCCCCATTAATACATTTTAGCTAGACCAACACGCAATTGCCTTGTCTGATGTATAGTCAGAAGCGGAATCAGCTTTTATTTTAATACCACGTTGCCCCAAATGATTGCGTACCAGAATAGGGCAATTAGTGTCTTTTAAAGCTTGCTTTCTTTGAGCAGTAGCAATAATTTCAAACTCTGTTGATTTTAAACCTACTAATGTAATGGCATAATGTGCCTTAGCCAGATCTTTTTCGCTCTCAGGTGAGCGTCCTAAGCCCTGCAAATCTAAAGAATTTGCAGCTAAAGCATCGCCCGCCGCATCTAAAGTGTAACTAAATGAACTACTCTGATTACGTTCCATCCACAATGCACCACGTTCAACAATTGCTTTTGCTTCGGCACGGCGTGCTTGAACCAAGTAACTATCGTAACCAGGAATTGCGATCGCTGCTAATATTGCAATAATAGCGACCACAATCATCAGTTCAATTAAAGTGAATCCACGTAAATGGCTGTGTTGATGCGGTTTAAAAAACAAGTTCATAATTAGCCTTATTTAGGTAAATCAAACACTTCTCGCCAAGATATACGACCTTGAATAGTCGGTAAGTTTAAATTAATTGATGAAGGTGCTGTATTGGTTGCTGGATTACTCCCAGGTGAAAGAATAGTACTCATATTGTTAGTAGTACTGGCATTCGGATTAATATCTACACTGCCCAACAAGGGCTGACCAATTGGAATACTAGATGCAGGATTACCAGTTGGTGATGTAAAGCTATTGGTTTGCTGCCCTGTTGATACGTCAATTGCTGTAAGCCATCCTTCTGTTGAATAACATTGACCTTCTGCTACAAAGCCTAAAGGACGCCCTGTTGCAAATAAAGCAAGGCTACCACTGGCAGGCAATACGGGGTTAGCCGTTACACGCTCACCCGCAGGCAAAGTTAAACGCCAGCCACGTTGTTTAGTGTAATCTACTGCCACTTTGTCTACCGTCCCTGTTCTATTTATAGACTTCACCATTAATTTTGAGTTATCTACTAAAGTACCGTCGCCTGCATCATAAATACCGTATAAAGATTGTGTAGCATTTGATTGAACGCCTGTCATCTCTGCGGTAGTTTTACCTAAAGCGTCAATCAAATCACCCGTACCAAAACTAATCATCCAACAGTTCTTTAAATCTGGAATAGCACTGATTTTTTTACAAACAGCATCTGCTGCTGGCAAACGTGTGACCAAAGGTGCAGTATAGATGGGTTCACCACTGTCAGTTTTAAATATTTTTTTCACTTTAACTTTAGACATATCTGTCAAGTCAAAACGCCATAAATTTCCCTGAATATCACCCGCATAGACTAAATCAACACTGCCATCATCGTTAATATCCACAGGTCGCGGCGTACTTAAGCCATTATTAAATAAAACAGCATCAGTTGAGTTACTTGAAGGCACTGGAACTGCTAACCATTTAGCCTGATTAGATGTTTTTGCATTAAAATAAAGAATATATAAAACAGCCGTTCCAGTAGCTGATCTAGATTCTTTATTGCTATTAATACCATTACCCATAATGTAAGCCCAGCGGTCATTGTTTAAGCGTACGATTTGATCGGCACCCGATACTTTATCATTGGGTTGCGGTGAAACCACTTTACCTAAATCTTTAAGTGCTATATCAGTGTTGGCAGTATATTCAAATAACAAACTGCCTAAATCGCCTTTAGTAACATCTAAAGCATATACCAAGCTACCGCCACGACCTTGATTACCCACTAAAACAGTACTCCATTTGTCATCTTTCTTTGAATCACCTAAGTTTACATCTGAAATTAAAGGAGTAGCATCTAATAAAAAAGGATCTTTTCTTAAATCAGATAATGTCGCATCAGTATATCTAGAAGCACCTTTTAAAAACAAACTTCCCGGCAAAAAACTAAATTTAGCTGCTAAACCAGAAAACTTAACATCATACGCACGTAATAAGCCATCATTGCCTTGATAAAATACCATTGTTTCTGTACGATTAGCTGTATTTTTAAAAGCAGTGTAATTAGGATACTGTTGATCGCTATAACCCACTATAGCGCGTTTGAGTAAAATAGCGGGCGATGAATTAATGACTGGACCAATCCGTATATTTGGCATTTTGTTATAGCGTTCTAATCCTTTACTATCAGTAAGTCCTTTAGTATTTTTATTTAAAGCAACTTGTTGGGCAGCTGATAACTTCTTAAAGTTATTGCTGTATAGAATATGTGATCCATTCATAGACGTAAATAGTGAACCCAAACCTAAATTTTTATTGGTATAAACAGGATTAGTTGATACCGTTAAATCTCTTAATAACTCATATTGATTTAATCCGCCTGTAAAACTTTTTAAATCAAAATACGTCTGCATAATTTGTGTTGAATCACTGCTACCTTTAGGGTATTGACGCAATGTGGTTGTTGTTGGATTAGGACCAACACCTGTAGCAGTTTCACCTGGAACTAAACCTACTTTAGCATTTAAAACTTCATTTGGTAGAGACATACCTAATTGCGTATTAGTTTGTACAACACTGGCTTCTATTGCGCAGTTGTCTAAAGTAGGGGCGGTTGTTTTGAAGCATAACTGAATCGGGTCTCCTTCCCACGTTACATCAAAACCTACTTTTTGTTTAATAGTTGCAGCGCTATTAGAGTCAAGCAATAGCTGGATAGTTAGTTCAGGATTATCACTATAATTGACCTCTGCTATGCTCACTTCATATTGACCGAAGGGAATATTTTTTTCTAAAACTATTTTTTGAGTTATCTTATTAAGAACAATTATTTTTGCAGATCTAATCCCATCAGTACCCCAAATCAGCGTAGGACTAAAACGAACTGCCCCCCACTTACTAATATTAGCTTTACTACCATCACAGTTATAGTATAAACTAGGTACAATATCTAATAAAGTAATTGGTGGGTACGCAGGTTCTCCAGTACAGTCGGCACCGGTATTTAAATCAAATGATTTACCTATTGATGTATGTCCTACAGACCACATACAATTAGTACGAATAGGATCTTTGACAATACTATAGGTTGCAACTTTATTACCATTGAGATTATTAATAGCGTTAAAGCACTCTTTATCTGTAGTGAAATCAAAACAAGTCGCGTGATTAGTTTCATCATTATTTGAAAGAAATACACGAGAATTGGTTACAATACCATTACTTACTTTACCATGATCACCATTATTTTTACTAGTAAAACCATTATTAGATATATAAGTACTATAGTTTGAACTTGAAGAAAATGGTTGTTTGGAAAGGTTCAGGCAATTATTAGCATTACCACTATTTACGGTACAAAAACCTGTTAACGTACCTTTGGTATTAAGATGAGGAAATATACTCATTTTAGTAATCATGTCATTTGTGCTGCTTCTCCATAGTCCAGTGCAGGTAGAATTAAATTTTGTATCAAAACATTGTAATACAATGTCACTTTCTCCAATACGTGTAGCACTAGTATATATTTTAGTACCATAAACATATCCTGGTGTGTGATTAACTTGATTAACCCAATCAGTATTGTACGGTTGACCTTGACAAGAAGATTTAGTAGCTGTGTCATAACAAAACATTTTAAGCGTATTACCCTGAAGAACGGCAGACATAGCTGCATAATATTTTGTACCGATAGATCCCATAGGATTAACTGCAGATTGATCTATAGCGTCTGGATTGCTACCCATAAACACTTGATTACTACAAGCTTTTAAGGTATTTAAATTTAAGCAACGTACATAAACTTCATTATTTATAGCTCCATAAACATATAAATTACCTGTATTGCGGTCTAAATGCTCTATCGAACGATTAGGTGTTATAAAAGATCCATCAAAATATTCTATAGCTGATGTACCTAAAGTAGAAGGCATAGTTAAGCCACCATTTTCAAAATTAGCACAAGGCTTTGAATCTACTACTTGACGACAATTAATATATTGCGATGCAATATGATGATTAACAACATACAAATTATCTTTATAAGGAATGACTCTATAACCATCACCTGTTCCATCAAAATCAACTATAGAATTAACTGCAGATTGTGTTTCAAGCGTTAATATCGGATTAATAGTCCAGCGTACGTGAGTGATTATGACTCCCGTATTGGGTTCATCAATACTATAAATAACACCACCATCTTTAGAGTATTCTAAAGTTACTTTGGGCGGCAATACAACACTACCCTTTATCCATTTAAAATTTTTCGGCAAGGTCATAATCCCCGTACTTTTATAAGGACTGCTTAATTTAGACTCAAACAAGGCAGTCCACTGAACGGTATCACCACTGGCAATAGTATTAGTACTGTCTAAATTACCCCCATTAACTACTTGACCTATTAAACCGAGTGAACTACCTAATGAATTTGTGGAAGTTGTAGTCGTTGCTTGCAATTTTGGTGAAAGTAGTAAAATGATGTAAACAACTAAAGACATCGCCACCTTTTGTTTGGTACGGTATAGTTTACTGTGGTGATTGGGCTTAAAAAGAAGCATATTAGTATTCATGGTGATATTCCTATAAATGTGATGTAGCAATTATGGTGATTATGATTTAAATTAAATTATTTTGATTATTTTATTTTTGACTATTTTGCTATTTTAATATCTTAATTCAATACCTCATTACAATTATGTAAATAATTAACCAATATAGATTCAAAAAATTACTGTGCGACAGGTCTAAATATTGATTGCAAATCAACAATAGTCGTACTATTTCGTCCATAACCCCGTGCTGTAATGCGGTAATTAGTGATACCCACTTTACCACCATTGCTTTTACTGAATACTTCAATAGAATATTTAGGTAAATTAGGGCTAGAAACTGCACCCAATATATTAAAAGCCGGCTGTCCAGTCACTTGCCCAAATGTACGATAACAATTTATATTTGAAAAATATTGCGTAACTGATGGAGCAACATTGTTTACTGATAAAGGCGCAGTAACCCAGCCTGCAGTACAAACTTGCGGATTGTAGTTTTGTTTACCGCGTTGAAGTGGGCATCTTTGTGGATTAGTCGTTAAATCTCCTACAAAGGTATTTTCATTTGCGTCCCATTTTTCACAGGCAATATCATGTTCAGCATCACGTAAAGCAGCTTCGGCCGCCTGACGGGCAATTGCCAAATCAGCAGCGTTACGCGATAATCTGTGCTCACTAAATACGCCCATAGACAATGAAACACTTAATACCATAATCACCAAAGTAATCATTAACACAGTGATTAAGGCAACACCTTGCTGCTGTGAAACAAGTTGATAGCCAGAGCGACCCCGCTTGAATTTGGTATGAAAAGAAAAAAATATTGACATATCCAGCACCTTAAGTGATTATTTTATAACGGTAAATTTTTAATACACTCATTTTTTAATAAACTAGTTAGCTAAATTAGGCGTATGAATTTGATTACGTAACGCAATGGTTTGTGTAAACGCTTGTCGTAACCGTAAATCTAACCCAATAGTCATTTTATTACCCAAACAATCCAAACGATTTGATTGTGTAGTATTCGTTTGACCATTAGTTACAGTGGCTGAATTACGCTCACCTACCAATAAAAAACAGCTCCTAACCGCCATAACTTGATTCCATGCACCCGCAGTTGTCACTTCTCGGGCTGTTAAATAACGTGTAATTTGTGCATCATTGGTAGTTGCCATATTATTAATTGCAACACTAGCAGGCACACCATACCTAACTACCCATTGTTGAATATTGGTCGCCAGTGGTTGTGCTGTAGTATTCCCATTACCCAAACACATTAAGTCATAAATAGTGGGCTCACCTGTTTTTTGACCACTGCTGGTAGATGCTCTTAAAAAGAAACGATTAACTGCATAAGGAACGGGTGTACTTTGACCGAGGCAATCACCACTCATTCCTGTATCAGAAGAAAATGAACGTGGTAAAGCAGCCGAAAATCCAGTTACAGGACTGGTGCTGACCTGATAAGCAACAGTTAAGGCAGAGACAATATTAAGAGGAGTAGCATTGCAGCCAATGTTTAAAAAATTGCTATTATCTGAATAACTATCCTCACAACCTGACAATGCAGGCGGGATTAAAGCAAGACTCGCTGGTGTCTGGTCAGCCGCAAAAGCATATTGAAACATAGATTTTTGATTCGCTAATTTCAAATTATAGCTATTGCTATTAGCTGCTTCATTAATAGTAATCGCATCAACAGCCGTTGAATTACCCAACCAATCAACATAACCCGCCATACGTATATGACGCGCTAAAATTGCATTAATACGTACACTTTCTTCATTAATAGCTGTAGCACTGTTTAAAGTTTTTGTACTCAATATAGTATTGGCAAACAAAGCTGCTGCACCCGCACTAATCAACAAAGTTAGTGACATAGCTACTAGCAATTCAATTAAAGTAAATCCTGATTGAGAGTATTTCAATAATACACAATTAAGCTGAATTTTAAAACGCGCACTCATGATTAGCCTTTAAATTTAAAGATATAGTGTTTAGAGCTATAGTCATTACATTTTAAAATGAGATTTTTCATTACCTATAACATTGAATTTATTAGGTTAATAAAATCTTGAAACCGTAAAATAAAATAAAAAGACTATATTAATTAATTGGCATTGCTACTTTAATATGGTTAAAGTATATATTTCTAAAATTTTCTTAGCAAAATAAAGCTTGCGTAAGATAAAAAACACAATAACTATTTTTAAGTAGCAATACCAATTAATTAAATTATTATTTATTATTTATTAAGTAGTTTTATTTAAAGCATTACTCTTTGGGTATAACAACGTGTACCTACCGATACTGTTATGCTAGTAGGACAGACACTTTTAGGTGAAATAGGTTTATTACTTTTAATAGAAATAAGGTTGTTCTTAGTATCTTTATTAATAACAGGTTCAGGCCAAGCAATCACAATATCACGCACCAAAACATTTGCTACACCATTAGGTGTTAGCAACATACCTACACTGTCAGGCGGCATTTGTGTACGTATATTTTGCCACCATGTATCTACATCGTAAGTAGAAATAGCATCTGATGAAGTGCAAGGATTTGTAACATTACAAACAGATTTAAGTGATTTATTCATAGCCATATCAATATCACCCTGTACATCATTTTGTGATGTATTAGTAATATACTTACCATCTTTAACAGCGGCACGATTAACACGCATACGTTCACCTATTTCACTGGCTAATAGAGCTGCACGGCTTACAAACTGTGCCGAACGTTGCTCTTTAGCAGCAGACAACTGTAAACCAATCGCCCCCAGCAACACAGAAGACAACAAAACAATAGATACCAATACTTCAATCAAGCCAATCCCTGCTTGATACTGCAAGTGGTGTGCTGATATAGAAAATTTAGTTAGATGTTTCATGGTAGGTTATTTAAATATTTATTTACTTATTTACTTATTTACTTATTTACTTATTTACTTATTTACTTATTTACTTATTTACTTATTTACTTATTTACTTATTTACTTATTTACTTATTTAATAGTCAAGCGTCCCGCACTATTTATAATTAAATTTACCTTATTGGACGCTACTGATGCATCTTGCTTATGATAAAACTCAATTGTGCCATTAATAAGGTCAATTTTTTCACCTGCTGCATTAAAACTAATTGTATTAGCTAAATTTGTGTTAGCTACTACTTGATAATTTTTTGAAACAGGCTGTTTAATCGCTAAAGGTGGAAGTTCATCGTTATCAAGCGTCTTATCAAAATCTTTATCCGCAAAAATAATCCAACCCGCACTCCAATCACCCGCAGGAATACCTGTATTACAACCATTCTGATTAGCATTGGCACGACACATAGTTACTGACTGACGTAATCGTACTGCTTCAGATTGTGCCAATTTAATAGCAGCAGACATTTCTTTGGCTTGATGCTTTGACTGCATTATGCGTGTTGCTTTTATAAAATCAGGTGTCGCAATGGCTAAAACTACTCCCGTAATTGCCACTACAATTAACAGCTCTACTAAACTAAAGCCTTTACTATTTACTTTATTATTTACTTTATTATTTATAATAAAGGGTTCAAAGCGAGATTTAAGCAGTCGTTTCATGGTGTTGCTTTATTTATATAATATCTTCAATATTGATATTGATTACTATATTTATATTTGTATTTACACTGATTATTTGAGTTAACGTATCATAAACAATAAATAAAGGCTTTGAACGGTTTTACAGTATTTAACCGCTAATCTTAGTTAAGTGGTAATTTTTAATTACTATTGATAATTATTACTCACAATTATTACTACCAAATGCTTATATATGGCTATTATTGAACCAACGCAATTTTCCTCATTCAAAATAAAACCTTTAATGCCCACGCTATTTCGACGGCTATCCGTTGCTTTTTACGAAGCAGCAATGGTATTCGGAATTTATTTTCTACCCTCATACTTATATTTATCGTTAAGCAATACCCGTTTTGAAGATTTACAACAAGGCGGACTGCGTGCGTGGCTATATCAGTTTTTCATTTTTATAATATTTGCCATCTATTTTGGCTGGAGTTGGTCTAATGACCGTCGTACTCTAGCTCAAAAAACTTGGGGTGTACGTATTGTAAATTTAGATGGCAGCGGGTTATCACAACGCCGTGCTGTATTACGTTACACACTGGCGTGGTGCAGCTTATTGTGCGGCTTTATGGGTTTTTTTTATGCATTCTTAAATAAAGAACGGTTATTTTTACATGATAAAATCTTAGGCACACGGATTATTTTTGACGAAACAGATGCTTCTTATAACCGTAAAGGACGCTAAAGCTCATTGTTTAATAATTTATATTTAGTGATTTATATTTAGTGATTTATTTTTAAAAAATTATAGTGGTGTTAGCTTAACCAAAACAATAGAAATATTGTCGCCCTTTTTATTACCGCGTTCGCGGGCTATTTCCATTAATAACTTCGTTGCAGCTTTTGTAGTCATTGAGTTAATAATTTGACATAACTCATCATGCTTAAAATAAGCCCATAAGCCGTCTGATGCCAACAAAAATGAATCTCCAACCCGTGGTTGGTCTAACGACCCTAAGCTAAAACGCAATTCGGTCACCATGCCTAATGCACTGGTTAATACGCTACGATTGGGGTGAGTGCTAGCTTGTTCAATGGTCATTTTTCCAGCACTAATTGCATCCATAACAAAAGAATGATCTTTTGTACACTCTTTTAATGCTCCATGACGAAATACATACAAACGACTGTCACCTATGTGTACCCAATGAAAGGCATCGGGCGTACAAACCAAAGCAACAACTGTACTGTGTGGCTCTTTTTCTTCAGAAATGGACAACATTTTAATGGTGGCGTGCGATTCTGCCACACATTCCGCCAACAAATTTGTGATTGACTCGTTTAGCTTATAACGGTTAAATAGCTGCCTCATCGTCGTAATTACTTGCTCTGCAGCAATACCGCCACCTGTTCGTCCACCCATACCATCAGCAACAACTGCCATAAGGTGATCAGGGTATTTTTCGTGCGGAATAAACAATAATCGGTCTTGTTGCTCTTGACGGTCACCAATGCTTTGTGCAGTAGATGCAGTAACTTTATAGTGCTTGGTCATAGTGCGTTGTAAAAGTGCGTTGTAAAATACAGTTTATGTTATTTAGATTTATCATCTATTTTAGTGTGTACTCTTATTTACCTTGATAAATCTTGTTAGAATATATGAAATTCTAAAGCATTTATATTGTAAATATAAATTAATATAACGACTTTAAAAATAGCTATTTTTAAAAAAACTAAAAAAGCTAAAAAAGCTATTAACAACGTACGAGTTTGTAAATTTAGTTACCAATAGCAAAATGTAAGTCATTTCTAATAAATTTTCACCTAAATAGTTTAATAATGAACAGTATTATCCATAAAACTACAAGCACTATCAACAGTAAGCTGCACACTATATTTACAACAGATTATGTCGCAATTTTAGCGGACAATGACGTAAAACGTGCGTTAGAAGAAGATGTGGGTACAGTAGATTTAACTGCTAAATTAATTGACCCATTAAAGCGAACACACGCACGTATTATTGCCCGTGAAGCAGGTGTATTGTGTGGTACGGCATGGGTGAATGCAGCTATTTTAAAATTAGATGTCACTGCTCAATTAGAATGGTGTATTAATGAAGGTGACCATTTTTATGCGGGACAAACAGTTTTAAATATCAACGGATTGGCAAGACAATTACTGACCGCTGAACGTACTGCATTAAATTTTTTACAAACATTGAGTGCAGTTGCGACTAAAACGGCTAATTATGTGGCTTGTATTGAGGGAACGACAAGCAGTATTGTTGATACCCGCAAAACTATACCTGGTTTACGTATGGCACAAAAATACGCCGTATTATGCGGAGGCGGCGTAAACCATCGTATCGGACTTTACGATGCTATTTTAATTAAAGAAAATCATATTGCCGCCGCTGGTGGTATCACTGCGGTATTACAAACAGCAAAAGCACTTGTAGCTAATACAGAGGCTAAATTTATTGAAATAGAGGTAGAAACTTTATTACAGTTATCCGAGGCTTTACAGGCAGGTGCAACTATGATTTTATTAGACAATATGAATTTAGAACAAATTCGTCAAGCGGTGTTAATTAATAAAAATATTAATAACGGTAAAGCCATATTGGAAGTATCAGGTGGCGTTACTTTAAATGGTTTACGTGAATTAGCAGAAACAGGCGTTCACCGTATTTCAATTGGTGCATTAACTAAAGACATTAAAGCAATCGACTTCTCTATGCGTTTTGAATATACTTAATATGCACCATTAAATTGTTAATTAAATAACAAAAAATGATAGCTGTAAAATAATAATAGTAAAATAATAACAGTAAAATTAATTATGAATCAATCAATCAATATTAATGTAGAGTATGAGCAGCCCAGCTGTGCTACCCGTAATATTTGGGTTAAAGTACCTACCGAGCCCTCACACACTGAACGTATAGCTTTAAAGACACAAATAAAACAGTTACTGATAGAAAAAAATGCCGTAATGGTGTCACATTTTTATGTACACCCTGACTTACAAGATTTAGCACAAGAAACTGGCGGTATTGTCAGTGATTCTTTGGAGATGGCACGATTTGGCCGTGACCATATAGCTAGTACATTGATTGTTTCTGGTGTACGCTTTATGGGGCAAACAGCAAAAATACTGTCACCCGAAAAACGGGTATTAATGCCAGAATTAGAGGCTAATTGTTCGCTAGATTTAGGCTGCCCCATTGAAGAATTTAATGCTTTTTGTAACCAGTATCCTGATCGCACGGTAGTTGTATATGCCAATACCAGTGCCGAAGTAAAAGCACGTGCAGACTGGGTTGTTACATCAAGTTGTGCGTTGGCGATTGTTCAAGCATTGGCAGATCAAGGACAAAAAATTTTATGGGCACCGGACCGACATTTAGGGGGCTATATTCAACGTGAAACAGGTGCAGATATGGTGATGTGGCAGGGTTCATGTATCGTTCATGATGAATTTAAAGCCATAGAACTTGCCGCATTAAAAGCGCAATATCCTAAAGCAAAAGTATTGGTACACCCTGAATCACCCGCTGATGTCGTTGCTTTAGCCGATGTAGTCGGTTCAACATCAGCTATCTTAAAAGCAGCCCGTCAATTAGAAGCGAACATATTTATAGTAGCGACTGATAATGGCATGATGCATCAGTTACGTACCTTAAACCCAACAAAAACTTTTTTGGAAGCACCTACAGCAGGCAATAGTGCTACATGCAAAAGTTGCGCACATTGCCCGTGGATGGCAATGAATGGTTTAGTCTCTGTCTTAAAAGCATTGGAATCTTTAAATAGTACATCTGCAATCAAGCCGTACGAAATTGAAGTAGACCCTGCTTTGGGTATACGGGCTAAACAACCGATTGATCGTATGTTAGCGTTTACGCAATCGTTGCTACCGTCTACAGTTATTAATCAGTTAGTACCCAATATGGGTGCAGCTTAATGCTTTCATCATTTAAAATACTGTTTATAAATAGTGCTTATAAATAATGCTTATAAATACTGTTTATAAATAGTGTTTATAAATAGTGCTTATAAATAATGTTTATAAATAATTATATAAATAATAAATAGTATTTATAAATCATTAATATTAATGATTAATTAATGATTAATGAAATAAATATACACATACATAAATTGGCTATGACTTCTACTCACACTTTTACTTACACATTTGTTAATAAACCTATTAATGACTATATTAATGACTGTACTGATAATCATTTTAATCAAATTATCCGTGATATTGTATCAAAGTATGCTGCACTGTTTGTTTTTACGGTGTGTATGTTAATTAGTTTACCCAGCTTTGCTCAATTATCTGTTGAGATTGGTGGCAATGGTACACAACAATACCCTGTTGCTATACTCGGTTTTACAGGGGGAACGGTAGCAGATGAAGTTACTGCTACGCTGCGTAATGACTTAACTAAAACAGGTTTATTTCGCTTGGTTTCTGTAGGTGGATTACAGCCTAAAGTAGATGTACAACAAACACCTAACATAGCTGATTTACGCAATATAGGTGCTGATTTTGTTATCTGGGGTACTGTTATAAGCACAGCAAATAACCATGAAATTAAATTACGGATTCAAGATGCGGTACGTGGTACATCTTTAGACAGTATTAGCTTAAATGTGCGGGCAAATACTCGCTTTGCGGGACATCAAATCGCCGATTATGTCTACGAAAAAATCACAGGCAAGGCAGGCTTTTTCACGACTCGCCTAGCTTATATTACCCAACTAAACCCTAATTCATTTGAATTGCGAGTAGCCGATTGGGATGGGCAATACCCACAAGTAGCACTGCGTTCACGCGAATCAATTATTAGCCCTAGCTTTAATGTTCATGGGAATCAATTGGCTTATGTTTCATTTGAATCACGTAAGGCCAGTATGTATATTCATGATTTAGTAACCGGTACACGGCGTAATGTGGCTAACTTTAAGGGCAGTAACAGTGCTCCTGCTTTTTCACCCAATGGTCAAAGTATAGCTGCGGCTTTATCAAGGGGTGGTTTAGCACAAATTTATAGTATGAATATTTCAGGCGACAATTTAAAACGTTTAACAACAAGTGAAAATATTGATACCGAACCTGTTTACAGTGCTGATGGACAGAGTTTGTATTTTGTCAGTGATCGCGGTGGACAACCACAAATTTATAGAATGTCAGTCAATGGCGGTGCAGCACAACGTATAACATTTAAGGGCGACTACAATATTAGCCCAGCTGTTTCACCTGATGGCCGCTTATTAACTTACATCACTCGCCGTGCTGGGCGGTACACCACTGCGGTACTAAATTTAGATACACAACAAGAAGTTTTAGTGTCTGACACCAGTGCTGATGAATCACCAAACTTTACTAGCAACAGTCAATTTGTTTTATATGCAACCAAACGATCGGGTCGCGGTGTATTGGTGTTAGCCAGTGTTGATGGTCGGACAAGAAATACACTGTCTTTACCCAATGCTGATATTCGTGAACCTGTGTTTAGTAACGCTGTAAAGTAAAATTTTAAAGAACATAATGAATAAACCTATACCTATAGACGTGGCAGCTACTGACTATTCACTGTGTTATCAAAGCGTATAACAAGGATTTGATACTTTTAATTGAAAAATCGTGGTTAAATTTTCCTAAACAACAACATACTTTATAAATGGCTATGACGATAAATTTACCTCAATCTTTTAATGTTTATGCTTTGTCTTTAATGATGGGCGTATTATCTTTGACTGGGTGTGCTTCAAAAGTAAACCTTAGTGACTTACCTTTAGTAGATCCAAAATATACTAATACAGTGGCTAATACTTCCAATTATTCAAGCCCTTTAACGGATTTAAATACAGTCCGTTTAAACAGTGCTGCGAATAATCAAATAGGTAGTATAACGACGGTACAAGCAGATAGCTCGCAAACCGTGCAACCCAGTGACCCTGCTTTAGCACAACGCAGTGTTTATTTTGCTTATGATAGCTTTGTAATTGCTGAAGCAGATAAGGCGGTATTAGAAGCACACGCTAAAAATTTACGTAGCAATCGCAATCAAACAGTGTCTTTAGAAGGCCATACTGATGACCGAGGAGGGCGTGAATATAACTTGGCTTTAGGACAAAAGCGCGCATTAGCCGTACAGCAAGCTATGCAACTATTAGGGATTCCTGAAACACAGTTAGAATCGGTTAGTTTCGGTAAAGAATCACCAAAGGCTTTAGGTGACAGTGAAGCCGATTATGCTGAAAATCGCCGTGTAGATATTCAATATAAATAATATTTATATATAAATAGTTTTGCTTTATGCTTTATAAATAATTTTAGTATTAATAACAATAATATTATTAATAAAAATATATATAATATAATTTACATAAGCTATATAAGCTATATAAGCTATATAAACTATATAAACTATATAAATAATGTAAGTTATATAAACAATATAAATAAATATATAGCGATTTTATGCTTAATACCCTCACTAGCGCTTTATTGCCCTCAATTAATACGCCTTCGCAACTAAAGGCGTTGTCACGGACACAACTTAAAGCGTTAGCACACGAATTACGCGAGTTTATTTTACAGTCCGTTGCAAAAACAGGCGGACATTTATCCTCTAATTTAGGCACTGTTGAATTAACTATTGCTCTACATTACGTTTATTCAACGCCAAATGACCGCTTAATTTGGGATGTTGGGCATCAATCATATACGCATAAAATTTTAACAGGGCGGCGTGAGGGTATGCCTACACTACGCCAACTAGATGGTTTATCAGGCTTTCCTAAACGAAGTGAAAGTGAATATGATGCGTTTGGTACGGCACATTCATCAACTAGTATTTCAGCAGCACTGGGTATGGCAGCAGCCGCAAAATTGCAAAATAACCCTCGCCATGCGGTTGCGATTATTGGCGACAGTGCAATGACTGGCGGTATGGCTTTTGAGGCCATGAATAGTGCTGGTGTTATGGACGGCTTACGAATGTTAGTACTACTTAATGACAATGATATGAGTATCAGTCCAGCAGTCGGGGCGTTAAACCGTCATTTAGCCCGATTAATTAGTGGCAGCGTTTATGCTGCTGCTAAAGAAGGTGTACGCAAAGTGTTAGGCCATGTGCCGCCTTTGTTTGAATTAGCTAAACGATTTGAAGGCCATGCTAAAGGCATGGTAGTACCTGCAACTATCTTTGAAGAATTTGGTTTAAATTATATTGGCCCTATTGATGGACATGATTTAGACTCTTTAATTCCCACCTTACAAAATGTAAAACACTTGTCTGAAACAACAGGTAGACCACAATTTTTACATGTAGTGACTAAAAAAGGAAAAGGCTATCCTTTGGCTGAAGCACAGCCCATTAAATACCACGGACCTAGTCCATTTGACCCAGCCGTGGGCATTGTGTCGCCTACAGTAGCCCAAAAACAAACTTATACGCAAGTATTTGGACAATGGATTGTTGATATGGCCACAAAAGATACGCGCTTACTAGCAGTTACACCTGCTATGCGTGAAGGCAGTGGCTTAGTTGATTTTGAAAAAAAATTCCCTACACGGTATTTTGATGTTGGTATTGCAGAGCAGCATGCAGTTACCTTTGCGGCAGGCTTGGCTTGTGAGCAAACTAAACCCGTATTAGCGATTTACTCTACCTTTTTACAACGCGGTTATGATCAATTAATTCATGATGTTGCCCTGCAAAATTTAGATGTAACATTTGCAATTGACCGTGCAGGTTTAGTGGGTGCTGATGGTGCGACCCATGCAGGTAATTATGATATTGCGTACTTACGTTGTATCCCTAATATGGTTATAGCTTGTGCCAGTGATGCTTTAGAATGCCGCCGACTATTAAGTACTGTATACGAATACTCTGGCCCTGCTACAGTGCGTTACCCACGGGGTACAGCACATACCAGTTTGGCACATAGCGGTGCTGATGCTTTAGACTTAAGCCCTTTGCCTTTGGGACGTGGGGTGATTATACGTGCAGGTGTAACTAAAAATATAGCCATTTTAGTATGGGGTATGTTATTGCATGAAGTACTAAAAATAGCTGATGAATTAGATGCAACTGTAGTAAATATGCGCTTTGTTAAACCTATAGATGAAGCTTTATTGTGCGAAATGGCATCAACACATTCTATATTTGTTAGTGTAGAAGATGCTTGTATAACAGGGGGTGCAGGCAGTGCAGCAGCAGAATATTTGTCTTCACAAGGGTTTGCTGTGTCGTGGTTACATTTAGGCTTACCCGATATATTTATTGACCACGGCGACCCTAATAAACTAATGATGCAGGCTAATTTAGATGCGGCAGGTATTTTATCTAGTATTCAATGTCGTTTATCACCCACCATTTAAAAAAATAAGTTATTTTGACCTTGCCTACTATTGCTATTTTACCAGCGCATTAATTTCTATAATCGGTAACAACACAGACAATACAATCACTAACACCGCACCGCCCATAACTAAAATAATGGCAGGTTCTAAAATAGTTGTCAAAGCTTGTAGTTTTCGTGACAAAATTGCCCCTTGTAACTGAGCAGCACGGGTCAGCATATCAGGTAATTTCCCAGTTGCTTCACCACTGGCAATTAAGTGTGTTAATAAATTAGCCATACGCTCTTTAGGTGAGGCTTTATTTTGTGACAATGTAATACCTCGCGCTAATGTTGCCCCACTTTGTACGTGGGTAATGGTGCTATCCAACTGATTAATTAACACTTTGTTGGTTAATGTTCGCTTAGCTGCATTTAATGCGTCTAACATAGGTACACCCCCACGAATCAAAATGGCTAAAGTGCTGGCAAATCGTTCTGTTTGTGCCGCTTGCATTAAGTTACCTACTAAAGGCATACGCAATAAAAAACTATGAAAAGCTAATTTTGGTGCGGGCATTTTTAAAATTATTCGTATTAGCATAACAGTGGCAATCATTGCTAAAAGCAGATAAATACCATAACTGCGTAAAAAATTAGATGCAGCCATCATTATTTGTGTCAGCAAAGGTAGAGCTGTTTTAGCATTTTTAAATACGCCCACTATTTGTGGGACAACATAAGTCATTAGACCTAATACCATTAACAAAGCAACTACTGCGACAATAGCAGGATAAGCTAAGCTAGCGACGACTTGTTGCTTTAAATTTGCCCGCGCTTCTAAGTAATCAGCCCAGTTTTCAAGTACCAAGGATAATTTACCGGACTGTTCACCGGCAGCTATCATGGCAATTAACTCACTGGCAAATGTTGCAGGATATTGTGCTAAAGCCTGTGATAAACTTGATCCTTCTAATATTTTGGAACGAATCGCTCCTAAAATTTCTTGCTCTGATTTGTTTTCTGCTTGAGACAATAAAACAGTTAAAGCCTGTTCTTGTGGCAAACCTGCTTGCGACAAACTTGCTAACTGCCGCATTAATAAAGTACGTTTAACCGCACTTAAAGCACTACGATCGGTTAAAGATTTTAACCAAATGGGTGGCTGTGCCGTGGTTGTTTTTTGTTCGCGGGATTGCTGCGTAATTAACGTACAACTCAAAGTCAATAAACCATTAGATTTTAATTGAAGGCGTACGTGACGCTCACTATCTGCTTCTATTACGCCTCGGGTAATATTACCTAAATCGTTACTGGCTTCATAGTTAAATGCAGGCATATTATGGCTTGATGTAAAGTATTAAAGTATTAAAGTATTAAGATCAAAAATATGAAGATATAAAAGTATAGTTACTTTATTAATCAAACCATTGGCTTAGTGTTGCGCGTGATTTTTGTTTATGTACTTCTTTAATATAGAGAGTACAGGTTGCAATCGCAGCAGTTAATATCAATACATCATCACTGTAACCTATTACAGGAATAATATCTGTAATGGCATCAATCGGTGATATAAAATAAGCCAGTGCTGCATAGATTTTAGTTTTAGCCCAAACAGGTGTATCAGGATCTTGCGACGAATAATATAATCTAAGCACTGGTTCTATTACTGTGATACCTGCTCTTTTTGCATAACTTTTTGCCTTAATTAAAAAGTTTTTTTGATTAGGTTCAATATTATATTTTTCAGAGTTCATATACTTTATGGGTTAATTTAAATTTTTATGTGATTAGTGATTATTTAGTAATACCTCATCAAACTCTAGTATATCATCACTAGGAACATCTATAATACAGGCTGATAGGCTAGTGTTTTCAGGTAGTGCCGCCGCTTTTTTTAACCAACTAGATAACGTATGACGGCTTACAT
>JBEDNN010000049.1:0-31675 GCA_041170585.1 Pseudomonadota bacterium
ACTAAATATATGGCATTGCTACTTTAATATGGTTAATTCGTATATTTATAATATTTTCTTAGCAAAAATAAGGCTTATTTTAGATAAAAAATACAAAAACTATTTTTAAGTAGCAATACCATATATTTTTAATAGTTTTGAAAAAAGCCCACTGTTATCTATGGTGATTTATCTATTGTGATTTTATTATCAATTTATTATGACTTTATCAAACATATCAAATATATCAAACATGTCAAATGTACCTAATTTATCAATTGAATTGGCGCAATCAGTATTAGATACTGAAATAGACCCAAATACTCAAAAGCCTTTCAGTGTACATAAAGCAGTGCGTAACTTGTTGGTTGATGGAACAACTATTAATGTTGATGTAGCGTTAGGCTATCCTGCTTATAGCCAACTGGGATTGCTACGCCAACAATTGCACTTAGCGTTTAAAGCGGTTGGCTTTGAAACAATACTGATTAATTTATTTAGTAAAATTCAAACGCATTCTGTACAAAGCGGCGTTAAAGTATTGCCCAATGTAAAAAACATTATCGCGATTGCCAGTGGTAAAGGCGGCGTAGGTAAAAGTACGACTGCCGTTAATGTGGCCTTGGCTTTAGCAGCAGAAGGGGCTTGCGTTGGTTTATTAGATGCCGATATTTACGGACCTTCGCAAATTATGATGTTAGGGATTACCACTAAACCAGAAAGTATTGATGGTAAAACGATGCAGCCTTTACAAGCCCATGGTTTACAAGTAATGAGTATTGGCAGTATGGTAGACCCAGAAACACCGATGGTATGGCGAGGGCCTATGGTAACTCAGGCATTAGAGCAAATGTTAGGGCAAACTAACTGGACTGATTTAGATTATTTGATTGTAGATATGCCGCCGGGTACGGGTGATATTCAATTAACACTATCACAAAAAGTACCTGTTACGGGTGCTGTGATTGTAACTACACCGCAAGATATTGCCTTGTTAGATGCACGCAAAGGTTTAAAAATGTTTGAAAAAGTTGGCATTCCAATTTTAGGCATTGTTGAAAATATGGCTTTGCATGTGTGTAGCGAATGTGGACACACTGAACATATTTTTGGAAGTGGTGGCGGTGAACGTATGGCAACACAATATAAGGTAAATTATTTAGGCGGCTTACCTTTAGATGCTAGACTGCGTGTTGATACCGATGCGGGTACACCGACTGTGATTGCAGACAGTACTTCTGATTTAACGCAAATGTACTTAAGTATTGCCCGAAAAATAGCTGTGGCTGTGGCTGATAAAGCCCGTGATTTTTCCGCAAAAATGCCGATTATTACAGTGAGTAAAGACAGTTAATTGTTTAAATTAGCTTTGTGAAATTAAATACTTTTAAGTATTATTTAAGTAGCAATGCCGTATTTTTAAGCATTATTTAACTATTTTTACCTATTTTATAAAAAATATTTTAAGCACTAAACACCGTATTTATGACCGTTACTAACATTAATATTTCTAATCAAAGCCATCAATCTAAGCAAAATAATCAGTCGGTTGCTTACGGTGAATCAGCAATTAAAGTGTTAAAAGGTTTAGAACCTGTCAAGCAAAGACCTGGGATGTATACCCGTACAGAAAATCCGTTACATATTGTGCAAGAAGTCATTGACAATGCCTGTGATGAAGCTTTAGCAGGTTACGGTAAGCGTATTGAAGTCATTTTAAATGCCGATTCAAGTATTACAGTCCGAGATGTTGGGCGTGGTATTCCTTGCGGTATTCACCCTGAAGAAGGTGTTTCCGTATTAGAAATTGTGTTTACCCGTTTGCATGCGGGTGGCAAATTTGATAAAACTGCAGGCGGTGCATATACCTTTGCAGGGGGTTTGCATGGTGTGGGTGTATCAGTAAGCAATGCTTTGTCTAAACGGCTTGAGGCAACGGTATGGCGTGATAACCAAATTCACCAATTAGTATTTTCTGGCGGAGACATTATTGAGCCACTAAACAGTACTCCACGCAATAGCCGTGACCCAAAACAAGGAACACAAGTTCGTTTGTGGCCTGATGCACAGTACTTTGATTCGCCACAGATACCCATTTTAGAATTAGCCCGTTTATTACGTTCTAAAGCTGTACTATTATCAGGCGTTACGTTTGCTTTAACCGATTGTAAAGGCATTACGCAAGAGTGGGTGTACGACCAAGGTATGCAGGCTTATTTAGAAGCTGAATTATCGGCAGAACCGCTGATTCCTTATTGGGGCGGTGAAGTATATATGCCTGTAGGACACGAGATTTTTGCTCAAGGAGAAGGTGCACAATGGTTAATCGTATGGACGCAAGAAGGCAGTACTGTTCGTGAAAGTTATGTTAATTTAATTCATACAGCGGCAGGTGGAACGCATGAATCAGGCTTAAAAGAAGGCTTGTTTAATGCAGTCAAAGCGTTTTGTGAATTACATAAATTACTGCCAAAAGGCATTAAATTACTGCCTGAAGATGTATTTAGCCGTGCCAGTTTTGTATTATCAACACGGGTATTAGACCCACAATTTCAAGGGCAAACTAAAGAACGTTTAAACAGCCGTGACGCATTACGCTTGGTATCTAATTGTATTAAACCCGCATTTGATTTATGGCTTAATCAGCATATTGAATATGGTAAATTGCTGGCTGATTTATGTATTCGTCAAGCACAAAGCCGTAGCCGTGCGGCACAAAAAGTAGAGAAACGTAAAAGCTCTAGTGTGGCAGTGTTACCCGGAAAATTAACAGATTGCGAAAGCACTGATATATTACGCAATGAATTATTTCTAGTGGAAGGCGACTCTGCGGGTGGCAGTGCCAAAATGGGGCGTGATAAATACACACAAGCCGTATTGCCTTTACGCGGCAAAGTATTAAACACTTGGGAAGTTGAGCGTGACCGTTTGTTTGCTAACAATGAGATTCACGATATTTCAGTGGCACTAGGTATAGACCCGCATACTATGAGTGATTTAATTGATTTTACTCATTTACGTTACGGTAAATTATGTATTTTGTCAGATGCTGATGTAGACGGTTCTCATATTCAAGTACTGTTATTGACTTTGTTATATAAGCACTTTCCACAACTCATTTCACGTGGGCATGTGTTTGTATCTCAGCCACCTTTGTATCGGGTAGATGTGCCTGCGCGTGCAAAAAAACCTGCACAAAAACGCTATTGTTTAGATGAAAATGAGCAAAAATCAGTGATAGATAAGTTTCGTAAAGATGGGTTTAATGACAATCAAATGAGTATTTCAAGGTTTAAGGGTTTGGGTGAGATGACCCCTGAACAATTATGGGATACCACATTAAACCCAGAGACTCGCCGTCTGTTACGCATTAATTTGACTGTATATACTGAAATAAATAATGTTATAGATACTGGTAATAGTAATACCTTTACTCATCAGTTAAATCAATTAAGTGATGCAGAAATATTTGAAAAACTAATGGCAAAAGGCGAGTCCGCTGCTAGAAAATCGTGGTTAGAAGCCTGCGGGAATCAAGTAGATATTGATATTTAAAAGTAAAGTTAAGATATTGCTACATCAATGTAATTAAAATAATTGTTTAAAAAAACGGTTAATAAAATAAGCATTGTCTTGATAAATATAAAGTAAACACAAATGAAGCGGATAATAAATATAAAAAATATATTTTATACGCGGTACAGTTAAATTAAACTTAATAAACAATGCAATGGTTGGCACTGCTAATAAAGCATAAAAGGTGTTACCACTAAAAGGATATAGTAATACCAAAACCATTATGCAAATAAAAAAAGATAGATAAGAAGGGCGTTTGCAAAAATACCAAGCACTTAAAAAAACACCAGGACCTAACCACATATACTCAACTGCCCAGCCTAAATAACTAAATATTATTAAGGCAACTAAGCCATAGTTTGATTGAATCCACGAAGGTTTTTTACTGGATTTTTTTAGTAGTTTTGGTTGCTCTAAAGAGGTTTTATAGGCTTTCTGTTGTAGAATCAATTGGCTGATAAACGCACCTAATAATAAACTAAACAATATATTGAGTGATTGCCAACCCCGCATTGCTACATAAGGTACCATCGCAATAGTCCCTGCAATACTTAATCGAATGAAGACGCGGCGATAAACGCCAGACTTTAGTGCGTTGGGTTGTGCCAAAGCATAAGCTAATGCAAATGCAAAAATAGGCAATACCAAACGCCCTGCGTACATCAAAATAGCTACTGAATCGTTTAAAATAATATGATTGATATGGTCGCTAGTCATTAAAACCAACGCTAACCATTTTAGTGCTTCTAAATTGCCGTAGTCTAATAAAAATGGCCGAGGTAAACACAGCCATTGTTTTAAATGTTTAGTAAAAAAAAGTTTCATATATCATATTATTGATTATTGTAAAAAAATTATAAAATAATACAGTATACATTGTATGGTTTATACCAATTAATAGTAAAATCAAGACGAATAATAAACAATAAATAATCAATATATCAAAAATCTTTAAAGATATTCAACAATAAATAATATTAAAGATATTCAAAAAGGTAAGTCATGAAACTTTTCCACCCCACTAAAATTGCAATTAGATTATATGTGTGTTTTGTGATAGCTTTTACAGTGATGCCCAGAGTTGTGGTAGCGACACCTACAATGACCGATCCTACTTTTATTGGTTCTATAGTGCTTTCAAAAATTGAAGTTGATCTTATAGTAACTAAATTAAATACGATGAACACAGAACTTGCAGCAAAAGCAGTACCAGCAGCTACAGTGTATGCTACAAACATCGGTAAAATAGAAACAGCAGTCACTGCTGAGCTTAAGGCTACTAAAAATTGGATAGATGAGACTAAACCTAATATTGCTTATCAAAATCAGCTTGAAAAATTAAAAAATGATTTAAATGCAGCAGAGGTTTTGTCTGACAAGAAACTTAAAGATATAGAGGATAAATTTTTTATTAATAATGATGCGTTAAAGAATATGAGTGAAGTGTATGGTAAAAATAATTCAGATTATAAAAAGATTCTTTATGATGACAAGCCATTGTGCCCACCTATTGTGCCAAAGTCATCGGGTATAGCAAATAAGACGTATACAGAGTTGCAAGTAGATTCTTGTCAGACAGTTTACAACGCCATCGCTTATAAAGAAGAGGTGAACAATATATTGGTAAATAAAGATAAAATTATTGATGATATTACCAATGATGCTGTGAAAGGTATTATAAAACTCCCTTCTAAAACTATTGGTGATTACAATGCCAGGCAGACTGCTTTGGAAACCGTACGGTTGTTGCGAAAAGTAGCCAAAAATGACAATGATATTAAAGTACACAATGCAGAAATAGAAATAGAATTAGCGCAAGATGAAAGAAAATACGCCGCGAATGCTATTTTAACTGGCCCCCCAAAAAGTGCTTCTATAGATTTAGGAGTTAACCTTGCCAAGGTAGCTTTAGGTTTAGCTGTAGGGACGCTTATCTCTGAAACAGCCCCTTTTAATCAATAAAAGGATATTTATTATGAGATACTATAAATACTGTGGGCGTAAATTCATAATGCAGATATTGTACATGTCTATTGTTGCACTAGGATTATTTCCAATAAATGCTCAGTGCATTGTCACTTACATTCACAATCAAACAGATGCACGAGCAATTGAGGCTCTTAAGAACATTTTTAAGTCTGTAACCACTTTTTCGGCTTCTATTACGTCTATTGCTGCTGATTCAAACAAAATTAAAAATGACGCTGCGTTGATTGCAAAAAATCTTGATGAATTTGACAAAAGTGTGACAGAGTATTATACAGAAGTTGATAAATGGCAAGATTTAACAAAACCTAATTTAGCTTATCCTCGTTTAATTGAATCACTCAATAAAAAATTAGTAGATGAAGATAAAGTAATTAATGACAAATTTGCTTTAAATAAAGGGTCTGTTATTGATAAACCGCCATTTCTTAACACGGACGCGTTGAATAATACTGCTGATCAATATAGCCAAAATAACTCAATTTATGCTAAAGCGATTACGGATCAATCCATGTGTCCTAATCCTGCGACTAAATTAATAAAAAATCCAAACAATGATTCCTATGGCAAATTACACCAAGATTCATGCCTTGTTATTTATAATTTAAGGGCTTATAAAAAACTGCTTAATACACAGATTAGAAAAAAACATGATTTAATAGACACGACGACTAAAAAAATATTTGACTTACCTGATAAAACAATGGGTGATCACAATGCTAGAAAAGATGCCTTAATGTCGGTACAAATGTTGCGAGAAAAAATGATGTATGAGCACAAGGTTAGGACTGAAGAAATTGATACAAGAATAAAAATTGCAGACCGTACTCGGATTTATTCAGGCGCTGCAATGGTCGGTGGTGCACCGACTAATCCTGGTCTTAAAGAAGCAGCAGCAGTAGCTAAAACTGCCTTGGTTTTGGCTTTGTCACTTACAGGCAGTATTCCTAAAACGCCTTATAACCAATAATATTAAGGAGATGGACATGACTTTCACTTACTACACTAAACATATAGCCAAGTTTTTGTTTTGCGTATGTTCATTGCTAATTTTTATCCAAAAAACAGTTGCGTTGACCGTAGATGTATACCTTGATGCAGGCAAACTCGCAGAATTAACTGCCATTAATATTGCTTTGGCTGCTACTCACATACCTATATTAAATGCTTCAAAATCTATTAATAATGCAGGTAATTCCTTTGAGGCTACTGGTCCCGATTTGAAATCAATCTTAGATACATTGAATAATAACAATACGTTTCCCGCTTGGGCGACCACCACAGATCCATCAACGCCTGCATCTCTTAGTTATGTAACAAATGTTACAACTGCAGAAGATGAGTTAAAAAAATTAACTATTTCAGACAAGCCAATATTAGATAATCTTGAAAAAGATAATTTTGATAATACAGATGCAGATAATAACAGTGCATCGCAGTACAGCCAAGGTAATAATAATCATGAAACAGTTTTTAAGAACGGTGTACTGTGTCCTGGTGACCCTAAAAGCACAGCAAAGGACTATAGTACCCTGGAATATAAAGCGTGCAATATCATTAATAATGCCACCGCTTATAAAATTAAATTGTCTGAATCGGCACAAAAAAAACAAAAAGTGATAGACGATGCCATTGTAGATATTTTAAAAAAATCACCACAAACGATGGGTAATTTTGAAGCAAGACGGGTTGCTTTATCAGATTTACAAGCACTTCAAAAAAATGTGATAGACGAATACGACTTGAAGGCAAAAAACGCTGATTTACAAATAAAAATAGCCGAAGAAGCCAGGCG
This sequence comes from Pseudomonadota bacterium, assembly GCA_041170585.1. Classification (GTDB taxonomy): domain Bacteria; phylum Pseudomonadota; class Gammaproteobacteria; order Burkholderiales; family Burkholderiaceae_C; genus JBDLSY01. The sequence goes on from JBEDNN010000049.1 coordinate 7,337, forward strand.
ATACGCCAGTGAAGCGATGTTAGTTGGACCGACAAAAAACACTACAAGAATTGTAGTCGTTGAAGCTTTTAAATTAGCAGCAGCAACAGCAGCAAATCAGTATCTTCCAGCAACCATACCTTATAACGAATAATGATATGAATCACACACAATACTTAAAATATTTAAAACATTTAATTTTAAAATGTTTAATAAGCTTGTTGTTTTGTCTCATGCTTACTGAAAAAGCGGCTTCTTGGACTGTGTATTTACCACCCTATTCTATGCATGACGTACCTGCAGAGCTAGTACTCAATGTTACTTTGCCATCTTATACTAATATGGCAAAGTCAGCTGGACTTGTTGCAGGACAGTATAAAACTATTAGTAATAACTTAGGGGCTGCTAATGAATCTTTAAATAAAGCTAACACAAACTATAAAAAAAATTTAGATTTAATTAAAAAATGGAATAAAGATACTGATCCCGATTTAGTGGCTCTCAAGGCTAGTTTAAGCCCTATTATGGCACAGCTTAAAAGCGTTGATACAAATGCTAAACAAGACTTAGATGATTATGAAAAAGAATATTTTTTTAATAATAAGGCTGATGTCAATAAAGGTAAACGCTACGGTAGAGGAGATGCCACTTTTGCTGACAATATAGAAAAAAATTCTATGTGTCAGAAGGACCCTAATAGTGGCAACACTTATGCTAAATTACGGGAAAAATCGTGTACGATAGTTCATAATGCAACCGCCTATAAAAAAGCTTTGTATGATTTTACATTACAAAAACAAGATCTACTAAAAAAAGCTATGAAAACGATTATGGACTCTAGTTTGGCTACTATCGGTGAACATGATGCCAGAAAAACAATGCTATTAGAATTAGAGGTACTCTATCAAGAAGTAACAGATGATTTTAAACTACGATCAAACAATGCTGGTATACAAGCACATATAGCAAGAGATACAGAGTTATATGCTGCTCAAGCCATTGATTTTGGTGTAAATTCTTCTGTCTTGATGGAGGGCGCAAAAGGAGCAATCGGAACGGCTATTTTAATTGGGGCGGCTCAGGTAGCACCTTATAATAAATAATGATTAAAAGTGAAAGAGGCTTATTATGAGACGTGTTCAACGCATTAAATATCTAATAACAGCTATATTTTTTACACTACTGATAGCTACAGTAGTGCCTACATCAGCTGGTCCTAGATTAGTAGGAATAATAACGGATATTCCTGTTGATGCTGCAGCAGCTTCTATGGTTACACAATTAACAGCTATCATGTTAGAGCTACAGCGTTTAAAGAGTAAGTCAGTTATTTTTGCTACTAAAATCAGTAAAGACAGTAATAAATTAATAAGTATTGCAGATCAATTAAAAACTAATATGGATAGTACTGAAAAATGGCGTGAAAGTTCTAACCCATCAGATCCAGTACATAATAGGCAACTCGTTAATGCGATGATTATTCCTATGACAGAGTTTAAAAAAATTGTTAATCAGGAAAAAACCGAGTTATTTAGCTTAGAAGCCAATAACTTTTTGTCCCCAATGCTAAGTGATAAAAAAAACTCAGCCTACACTTTTGGGGATACTGGCTATAACGATATTATTGGCAAAGAAGCTATGTGTCCACCTCCAGATCCTGAGCTTAATACTTCATCTTTTAGTTATGCGGAATTACAGTATGATGCTTGTCGGACAGTTCACAATGTAATGACTTATAAAAAAAGAAAACTTGAGTTTACTTTAGCAAAAAAAGACCAGCTAGAAAAAGCTATTTTAGCAGTCGGTGCTGTTAAAGATAAAACAATTGGTGACCATACGGCAAAAAAAACTGTTCTTGCAGAGTTAAAGTTGCTACAACAAGAAGTAATGGATCAATATAACGCAAAAATGCAATTTGCTGATGTGCAAATCAAGGCATCAGAAGACTCTAGAAAATATGCGGCAGAATCAATCGTAGGCGGTTCATCAGTGTCTGCAAAACCAACTAATATAAAAGCCTTTAAAACAGCCGCCGGGCTTATTATTCAGACTTTTATGACGCTTAATCCACCAGTACCTTATCATTAAATAGTGTTGTCTTAAACAGTTTAGTATATTTACATATTTACCGAATTTTTGATAAATAATATCTATATGTAATCCGCTTAAATTTAATTAATAGTTACGGTATTTAAGGAAAATAATATGGATACGCTTGCCTACACGATATTTACATTAGTCAGTGCTGGGATTCGTTTTTACATCAACAAACAAATGACGATTGCTTATCAAAATTTGGTTGATGTAGTTAGTTCTATTGCCTTGGTTATTGAAACACTATACATTATGCATTATGGTTATTTAATAGCCTTTCAAAAATCTACTGATTCAACACCATCACCCAGTGTGCGAGATTTAATTCGTCATGCTATTATCGTGTTCATGATTCTTGCTTTTATCAAAATAGATAGCTTGGCTTTTGATGCACTAATGGCGCTTCGTCAAATGGTAATAGGGTCAATTAGTGGTGATTATGTAACAAAAGCAGGGCAACAAGTCGCCACTAATTTATCTTTTATAGATGGCTCTTATGCCTTACATAATCTCTTGCAATCAACGGTTGTTGAAGATGCGCCTGATTTCCAACAAACGTCAATGGTCTTATCAATTATTGCGGAAGCGTCACCACAAATTGTGGCTGGCATATTGCTATTGATGAACGAAATCACTATCAGTGTGGGAATGGCACTGTTTCCATTGGCTTTGTATACAACTATTTATAAAATAACGGATAGTTTTTTTGGTACTTGGTTTGATACTATGTTGGCAGCAACAGTTCAGATGGCAATATTAGTGGTATTAAGTGATATAGTTGTTATAGTGACTCCTATTTTTTTAGCTGCAATAGTTGGAGTCGGTCAATTAGCCGAGGTCGCTCCTGTAGGTGGGGGAGTGATCATTCCACATTTGCAACGCAGTATTATTGAAGCAGGTTTTGGCATGTTAATGACGATGATGTTTGCTTGGTTGCCAGCACAAGCGGCTACTTTTTCAGGTAAATTAATTAATGCTGGAACGACCAAAGGAAATTTAGGGGGGGTAATGACTAAAACAGAATATGAGCTTGATGTAGATGCTTTTAATAGAAATACTGATAGATTTAGACGATCTAGTTCTTCTGCACAAGAGTCTGGTCCAACTATAAGAATACCTGAGCCTAGAGTATCTTCTCAATCATCACAGTCTTCTCAATCATCACAGTCTTCTCAATCATCAGGTGAAAGATTTAGAAATCAAATGCGTGCAAGGCTTGATAGAATTTAAATGTATTTAAATGTATTGCTAAGCTTATTTTTAAAATAACTATTGGCTAATATAAAAATAATAAAGCAATAAAGTTATATTTTATTTATACACTCTGATAATGATAGAATTGATTAACACTTGTTTGCCTTTGACTGTTCCTGCACACATTATGGCAGCGATAGTGCGGGTAGAATCGGGCGGCAACCCTTATGCTATTGGTGTTGTAAACGGCTTTTTACGCCGTCAGCCACGCAATCTAAACGAAGCACAAGCCACAGTCAGTAAGTTACATCAACAAGGATACAATTATTCAATTGGTGCAGCACAAATCAATAAAACTAATTTTAAAGCCTACAATATAGATCCAGTAAATTCTGGTTTTGACTTTTGTAGCAATGTCAAAGTGGGTGCAAAAATTTTAGCAGAATGTTATAGCCGTAGTAACAATGATTGGCCTAAAGCGTTCAGTTGTTATTACAGTGGTAACTTTGTAACTGGCTTTCAGCAAGGTTATGTTCAAAAAGTGTTGCGTACTTATTCTAATAACATTGACAAAATTAATACTATAAGTATAAAAAATAATTACCTTCAAAATGATGCAAAATTATCTCCTACAGCTAATTTATTGCGTCCAATTGCACTGAATAAGTCGTTAATAAATGACAATATACGTAAAACTACTCATTTGTTGCCATCAAATAATGATGAAAGTAGAAGTTTTAGAATGAAAAAATTAAATGTTCAAGAGTATGATGATACTCATAACGAACCAGTTATTAAATCAGTTAAAAATATTATTACTGATAATAAGGTAGATGTAAAAACAGTCAGTGATGTTTTGATTAATGATGGTGCGTTTGTTTTTTAATGGTTTTATCCTTAACCTTTTTTAACTTTGTCTTTAACTTTTTCTGGAGTTCAACTATGAAATCTATTTTAAATACCGCTAAAAAATCAGCTAACATTTTAGCAGCAGCAGCAGTTATGTCTTTAATTGTAGCAAACCCAGCATTTGCTAGTTCTCCAGTATCTAGTTGGAGTACAAATATTAAACCAGCGATTGAAGCTATTTCTCAAGGTTTAGTTGATATTGGTATTCCATTAATTACCGTAGCTTTAATGTTCATTGGTTATCAAATTGCCTTTAGTTCAAAAACATTAAAAGCTTTAGTTCCTGTTGTAATTGGTTGCTTAGTTGTTGGCTCTGCACCTTTATTAGCCCAAAGTTTATTGGGAAAATAAATACTTTATCGTGCTTAAACAGTGATTTACTTGTAAAAAATAACTGTCATGCTCAAAAATTTTTTTAATAAAAATTAGTTTTTACAGCATTTTTACAGCATTATTATTCTTAAATATTTTTAGAAAAAATAAAATTAAGATAATAGTGCTGTTTTTTTATATAAAAAACAGTAACAATTATATAAAAATATAAGGTAATGTTAAATTATAACTTTTACAATATTTATGTTGGTATATTGTCTTATTGATTTTATTAATTACTTCTTAATTATTAAATTTCTTGTATCAGTGCTATTTGAACATTACCAAATATAAAAATGTTTTAAATTTATGTGACATGCGATTTTTATTTATTTAATTTTTCAAATTAACCTATAATACACACGATAGCTAAATAATTACAGTATTTAAAAATAATTTAATTAGCATCATAGTTTCACCTGTTTAGTCATTTTTATTTAGTTATTTTTTAATTTCAATAGGAGTCTATCATGAAAACAACTTTAAACTTTATGAAAAAAAATGCATCTTTAGTCATGTTTGCTATGATGTTGTCTTTAATTTTTATTGAGCCTTCTTTTGCTTGGCAAGAGTCAGTAACAAAATTTGCTGATAATATTTCTACAGCATTAAAAGCTATTTCTGCTGGAGTCCTTACTGTTGCAGTTATTTTTGTAGGGTATCAAATAGCTTTTAATGGTAAAAGCATAAATTCGTTGATGCCAGTTATTATCGGTGGTCTTGTAATTGGTAGTGCCGCAGCATTAGCTGGGACTATTACAACACCTGTAGTTTAAAGTAAAGCATTATTATTTATGGTTATTGCTGCGCATCCTGTGTATAAGGGTTGTTTAAGAAAGGCTCTCTTATTTGGTATACCCTTGCTGCCTTGTATGGTAATGTTAGGTTTACTGACTATCTTTGGGTTATCAATAAGTCTGTGGTTTTTTTTACTTGTCCCTGTATTTATGATAATAATGCGCTTTTTAAATGCTAAAGATGACTGCATATTTGAAATGATTATTTTAAATATGCTAGTCAATTCCAAAATACTTAAGAGCAAGTTAACCAACAACGCATCAACAAAACTGTCCATTGTATCCAATAATTAGTTAATCAAGCTGCCTTTTAGGCAGCTTTTTTTTGAATGATACTGTACAATTATGGGTAAGAAAACTATCTCTGTTTTGAAATAAATCAAAATAAATCAAAATAAATCAGTTTATATCGTTTCAAAAATAAAGTGTTTTATGAAAATAACTCCTGATTCAGATTTAGCTAAGTTTATTCCCTACTCTACCCATGTACATCCAAATGTAGTTAAAACAGTAGGTGCCGATTACTTGATGACTTGGTTATTGGCTGGTATACCATTTGTGGGTCGTAACCCAGAAGAGTTATCCCAAAAACATTCTACTTTAAATAAACTATTACAAACTATACGTGCGCCTGATTACGTAAATGTAGCTTTTTGGTCTCATGATTTGCGTAGACAAATAGATGTTACATTAGAGAGTACTTTTAAAACTACTTTTAATGCAAAAGTAAATTCAGAATATTTTGCGGAAATTAATAAAAAAGAAGTATTTATTAATGAAATGTATTTGACAGTTTTATATCGTCCAGAGAACAAACTAAGAACAGGCGGTAATAGTGTTGATACTATTAGAGAAATTGAAAATATCTGTGTCACAAGCATATTAGATTTAGGTAGAAATATACAATCTACTTTAGATGAGTATTCACCCCAATGTTTAGGAACTTATGAATCACCCGATGGTGTTGTTTTTTCTAAGCTGCTAGAGTTTTACGCTTACTTAATCAATCATGAGCTGAAGCCAGTACCTGTTTTACCAGCGCGAGTTTTTAATTATTTAGGTACTTCTAGCCATACATTTAATAGTAAAACAGGCAGTTTTTTAATAAAAAATTCAACCAAATCGGTATATGGTTCAATACTATCTATAAAAGAATACCCCGACTATACTGCACCTGGTGTATTAAATAATCTAAAATATTTAAATTGTGAGTATGTGATTACACAGTCTTTTTCTCCGATTTCGCGTAAAGATGCATTGACCTTGGTTGAGCGGCTTAGAACTAGAATGTTGGTTACTAAAGACAAGGCTGTATCACAAATTCAACAATTAGACGATGCTTTAGATGGCATTGCTTCTAGCAGTTTTATTATGGGTGACTTTCACTTTACGATTGCTGTTTTTGGTAAAACAGTAGCAGAGATATCGAATTTTATTCCCGATATACGTTCAGTTTTATCAGCGGCTGGTATTGTTAGTGTTAAAGAGAATCTAGCAGTGATGGCTGGGTTTTATGCACAGTTTCCAGGTAATTTTGAGTATAGAAGTCGAAAAGCTTTGTTGAGTTCGTTAAATTACTTAGGATTTAATCCATTTCATAATTTTTCAACGGGTAAAAAAGAAAATAATCCTTGGGGGCAAGCGTTAACGGTTTTACAAGCTACTAATGGACAACCTTATTTTTTCAATTTCCATGCGACTCGCTCATATGAATTTTCTTTCGGTGAAAAGGCGTTGGCAAATACAATAATTATTGGTAAATCGGGTACTGGTAAAACTGCTTTGATTAACTTTTTACTGTCACAGGTACAAAAATATGATCCGCCACCGACAATTTTTTTCTTTGATAAAGATCGTGGTGCTGAAATATTTGTGCGTGCTTCTGCTGGCCGCTATATGGCCATTGAGGCGGGGTTATCTACTGGTTTTAATCCCTTGCAGTGTGAAAGTACTCCCAGTAACATTCAATATGTTTGCGGGCTAGTTAAATTGTTGGCGGCTAAAAATAACTATTCGCCTTCTGAAGATGAGGATGTTCTGCGTGCTGTACGTTCAATTATGGATACACCAATAAACTTGCGTACTTTTACTAATCTTAGAACTTGTTTTCCTAATTTAGGTGATGATTCTATTTATTCTAGGTTAAAAAAATGGACTAATGAAGGGGCTCTGGGTTGGGTTTTTGACAATCCGCAGGATTTAATTGATTTTGAAAATTCTACCGTTATTGGCTTTGACTACACTGATTTAATTGATATGCCAGAAATTAGAGTTGCTGTTATTTCTTATTTAATCAAGCGAATGGAAGAGCTAATTGATGGCCGTCGTTTTATTTATGTAATGGATGAGTTTTGGAAGATTTTAGAAGGTGAAGGTGGTCTAAAAGAGTTCGCTAAAAATAAATTAAAAACAATCCGTAAGCAAAATGGATTAGGTATTTTTGCGACGCAATCACCAGAAGATGCTTTAAAAAGCGATATTTCAGCGACTTTAGTAGAGCAGGCAGCCACATTGATTTTACTACCGAATCCCAATGCAAGTGAAAATGATTATGTAAACGGTCTAAAGTTGACACACGCTGAATATGAGGCCGTCAAATCGCTAGATGAAAGAAATCGTATTTTTATGGTCAAACAAGGCCATGATTCTGCAGTTTGTCAGTTAAAATTAGGTAATTTACCTGAAGTACTGTCTGTATTATCAGCCAGTACAGACAATGTAAAAATACTAGACAATATTTTGAAGCGTTATACAACTAGCGATAGTCGTTTTGCAAACATTAACCCTGATTTATGGCTCAATGATTTTTTTACTGAATTTAAAGGTTATAGAGCTGTCTCTGTTTCTTTCACAAATAAATGATTGTAAAATACAAATAGTATTCATAAATATTATTAATAGTGAACCCTGTATATGAAAAATTTTAAAAAAATTACTCAACTGCTTATAACTACGTCTATTTTATTGGGTGGATGTACCTCTGTTCCTACTGCTTCTGAATATTCGGGTAAATGGAAAAAAATAAATTTATTTGAGCCTCGTATTAATACTATTCCCTTAGAAAAAGAATACTTTTTTACTGCCTTAAAAATAGATTCTACTTTATCAGCATTGTTACAAAGATGGGCAACAGATGTTAATCTAGGTTTAGAAATTCGTTGTAGTAACGATTATTCTGTTAGTGAAAAGCTGTTTGATGTACAAACGCGTTCTCTAATCGCTGCAATAGAGGAAATAAACTTCATATATGCAAAACAAGAGTTAAATATTTCTTTAAATAAAGAAGCATCACTGCTTATATTTTCATGCGGTAAATTTAATAAAAGTAAATTTCTTCCTGATAATCAAATAAAAACTATTGATTTAGCTAAGCAGTCGCTTTTTGAAACTGACAATGCTGTTGCACAAAAAGTAACTTTAGATGAGCAGAAAGTACCGAGTTCATCACTTAAACTTAATATTAGTAACCATATTGATACTAATAAAAAATAAAGTAGTTAAATAAACTAGCTATTGCATCAATATTTAATTGCATTTAAATTAATATAAATAATAGTCCTTTACAATAAATCAACAGGCGCAAGTGTAATGAGTAATAACAATGAAGATAAAACGATAAGGAAAAATATAATAAGTGAGTCAATTAACTTTGAAACGAACTTAATGTATAGGATAAAACGTAGTGAACGACTTGCTTGGATTGTTGCAATCCTTTCTGTAGCGATATCTGTTTTATTGTCTGTTGGTTATATACTAATTATGCCTTTAAAAGAGCGTGTGCCTTATTTATTGTTAGCTAATACTTATAATGGTACGTCCAGTCTATCTAAAATAATTGGTGCTTCTAATATAGAAGAAATTAACTCGAATGAAGCGTTAGCTAAAAGTAATATAGCAAAATTTTTAACTGCCCGTGAGTCATATGATTTTGATTTAATAGGCCGTCCTGATTGGTTAATAGTCCATTCTATGGCTGGAGTAGATGGATCTAAAAACGTATTAGAAAGTTACAAAAAATTATACGAAAATTCTAATCCAAACAGTCCAGCTAAATTGTATGGTAAAAAAAGCTCTATACGTATCAAAATAAAAAGCATTATTCTAACAGCTGATGCTGATCCAAAGAAGGGTTACACTCTAGCAACCGTCAGGTTTAATAAGCTGATTATCAGTAAAGATGCTGATAGAATAGAAGATATATCCTCTAATAATGCCACAATCAGTTTTAATTATAATATTAATCTCCAAATGCCTGAAGAAATGCGTTTACAAAATCCATTAGGCTTTGTTGTAACTGGTTATAGAGTTGACCCAGATATTAATTATTCTACAAAAGATTTATTGAAAGAGTACAGTAACTAAAGAACACAATAATGTATTAACCCCTTTGTAATCATCTAATTATTCACTACTTCAAATTAATTTTTTCACCATGAAACACACTAAAATTCTTTTTAATTGTTTTGCTGCAACCTTGATAATTTTCTCACTTAATGTAGTGAGTGCACAAAATGCAAAACCTGATTTATCCTCTCCGTTGGTCACTATACCTTCAGCGCAGCCGACTGTCTTTTATGAATATACGGCTAACAAAATATATTCAATTAATACTGGGTTAGGAATAGCTACACAAATTATCTTAGATCCTAGTGATAAAATAAAGGACTTTGGTACGGGTTTTAGTACGGGTTGGGATATAGTTAGGCGTGACAATGTTTTATACATAAAGCCAAAAGATCCTGATGCTGAAACTAATATGTACATCAAAACAGAGAGACGTTCCTATTTACTTGATTTGAAAATTGTAACCAAAGATTGGCGAAAAATAGATGAGGCTAAAAACTTAGGTGTTGCCTACTTGGTACAGTTTAATTACAAAGACGTTTCACCTTCATTATTTGATAGTTTAAAGCGTGCTCCTAATATTAATAAAGTCGTCAGGACTCCCATTGTAAAAAACAATAATCAGACTCCTAAATCATTAAGTGAGTCTGATTTTATTAAACGCCCTAATAAAGCCAATTATTTTTCCTACCATACAGACTATGAAGTAGCTGCTGATTCTGGTTCTAAGTGGATGATTCCAGTTAGAGTCTATGATGACGGCGAATTAACTTATGTACAAATGCCCATAAATTCAAATGTGCCTTCTTTTTTTGGGCGTCATTCTGACCGTGGTGAAGAGTTTTTATTGAATAAAACTGTCAAGCAAGATCAGTTTTTACTGCACGGGGTTTATCCGTTTATCATTATTAGATACGGTTCTGATGTTGTGGCTGTTCGTCGTCGTTAATTAATATAATTTCATTGTAATAGGATAAAAATTATGCTTAATAAAAATACTAATGATGAAATGAACTCAAATATGCTCAACTTAGATGATCCAGAATCTGAGATGGGCGGAGATAGAAAAAAGCTTGATAAAAAAGCAATAATATTCATTATATTTGTTTTGTTTCTATTGCTAGGCTTGATTTTTTTATTTACTACTCCTTCTTCTAAGAAAGATGCAGCTAAAGAAGAGGTAATTAATCAGCAAAAAATTGCTTTACCTTCAACTGAAATACCTAAACTTAGCTTTTCTGAACAGCCTCCCCCACCCCCTTCTTCAGCTGATAATTCTACTAATTCATTAGAATTAATAAAAAAAAGACAGCTAGATTTATCTATTATCGAAGGCAGTGCTTTAAAGAAAGATGGTTTTTCAAAAAATGATCAGCTTAATGATGTTGTGATAAAAAAAACATATGGTCTAAATGCTTTGAACTCAAACCCTTTCTTAAATGAAGAATATTCATCTCAGTATATAATCAAACGGCGTTCTTCAAATAACTCGTCAAAATCCACACTAATGGTGCTAGAAGAAGAGGAGAATGTTAAATCAATAACTCGTCCGTCAAATACACCAGTCACCAAATCAGATATTGATTTTTCAGATTTCATTAAAAATGAAAAGTCTTATAAAAATGAAAATCCTTATACGGATGAATTAGACAGTACTAAACAAGACAGTGATTTATCTAAAAAATTTCCTGAATCCGTTTTAGGCGAATCAGTCAATGCAATCGCTAAACCAGAGCCTTATCACCTTACCGTTTTGGCGCGTAAAATACCAATGAACCCTAACTTTTTTATACCACAAGGTACAAGTATTCGTTGTGTCATGGAGACTATGGTAATCGCTGATGTTAGTGGACCTACTCTTTGTATTGTACCTGAATCAATTCGCTCATTTAATGGCTTAAATATTTTGATTCCTAAAGGTAGCAAAATTATAGGTGATTACGAAAAAACATCGCTAAGAGAGGAAAGAGTTCCTATAATTTGGACCCGTTTAATTACTCCAGATAATATTGATATTGCTTTAAATAGTACGGGAACGTCGTTGTTAGGTGCTAATAATGTTCCAGGCAGTGTTGATAAACGTTGGGGCGAACGCTTATTTACGGCCACTTTAATCAGCCTAGGCATTGATGCCTTTGCATGGAAAGTAGTAGATAAATTACCTAAGAAAATTAAAACAACTGTTGTAAACGGTAGTGTTATTAGAGAAGAAGTTGATTTTGATAGTACCACCATTAAAAATCTCCGCTCTTTTACTGACGACGAATTGAAAAAAAGTCTTGATATTCCTTATCGTTTAGTAATTAATCAAGGTACTATAGGTAGTATTTTCGTAGCGCGCGATTTAGATTTTTCTAGTGTATATTCTGACAGTAAATAACTCTTTAATATTAATAGACTATTTTTTAAGATTTTTGATATGTTTGATGTGACTACCAACAATACGGATGAGACTTTTTTAAATTACCAATACCACGTATTAGGTGTTGCTGATATTTTATTAGATTCAGAGGTTACCGAGATTTGTATTAACCGCCCAGGTCATGTTTTTATTGAAAAAAAATCTAAGTGGGAAAAAATAGAAGTGCCTAGTCTCACGCTTGATAGGGCAAGACAATTTTGTACCGCTTTAGTCAATGAAAGTGGAACTGGGCAGAGTATTTCTAACACACACCCCATAGTATCTTTTACTTTCACAACTGGGCAGCGTGCTCAATTCGTTATTCCACCTGCTTGTGAGGCTGGATCTATTTCTATTACAATTCGTCAGCCTAGTAAACGTCTATACACTTTAGAAAACTACGTAGACTCTGGGTTATTTAAGAAAATTGAAACTGATCAGTCAGGCATTTCAGAGGCTGATTTGGACTTATCTCGTTTAAAGCAGTCTAATAATTTTGCTGAATTTTTTTCTAAGGCGGTTTTGTACCGTAAAAACATTGTAGTCGCTGGTGCCACTGGTAGCGGTAAAACAACTTTCATGAAGTCATTAGTTAATCACATTCCTCATCATGAGCGTTTGGTTACTATTGAAGATGCGAGAGAGTTGTTTTTACAGCAACCCAACACAGTTCATTTACTTTATTCTAAAGGTGCTCAAAGTATTGCTAAAGTAACATCAAAAGATTGTATGGAAGCTTGTTTACGAATGAAGCCAGATCGTATTTTATTGGCAGAGCTTCGTGGTGATGAAGCATTCTTTTTTGTTAGAAATTGTGCATCGGGTCACCCTGGTAGTATCACTAGCTGCCATGCTGGTAGCGTTACCCAAGCTTGGGATCAAATGGCGTTGATGATTAAAGCTTCAAACGAAGGATCTGCGTTAGAGTTTAGTACCATCAAAACTTTACTACGCCAAACAGTTGATATAATCGTACACATGCATTGTCATAACGGTAAGCGTGAGTTAACAGGCATTGACTTTGTACAAGAGATACTAAACGCATGACTATTAAAAACGATGCTTGGATACGGTATATGGCAGAGCACCATGGCATGATAGAACCATTTGAGCCTAGCCAGATCGCTAAAAAAGACAACAATAAAATTATTAGCTATGGTACATCTAGCTATGGCTATGACATACGTTGTGCAAATGAGTTTAAAGTGTTTACCAACATTCATAGCACTGTCGTTGATCCAAAAAATTTTGATAAAAGAAGTTTTGTAGACTTTTACGGAGACAGTTGCATCATTCCTCCGAATAGTTTTGCTCTTGCAAGAACTATAGAGTATTTTAGGATTCCACGGAATGTACTAACTATTTGTGTAGGAAAAAGCACCTATGCACGCTGTGGTATTATTGTGAATGTCACTCCATTTGAACCTGAATGGGAAGGCTATGTGACTTTAGAATTTAGTAATACCACACCACTTCCAGCTAAAATATATGCTGGTGAAGGCTGTGCGCAAGTATTATTTTTTGAAAGTGATGAAGTGTGTGAAGTATCTTATAAAGATCGGCAAGGTAAATATCAAGGACAGACAGGCGTAACTCTACCTAAGTAATAAAATAATTATAAATTTATAAATTAATAGTTTTTTTACTAAGATAATACGAGGTATAACAGTTATGGTATTTTATGATGAAATGTACGGTTTGTTATCCACACCGCCGTCTAGTACGACAGCTACCATACAGCATTATGCTAAGTATCATCAGTTGTTTACGCAATATACTCAAGACTCTATAGCACTAAAGCGTATTCAAGCTGATAATAGTTTTCGTCAAATTGGTATTACATTTTGCGTAAATGATGATCATATAAGCACAGAACGTTTAATACCATTTGATTTAATTCCCCGTATTATCCCAGCAAATGAGTGGCTTTATTTACAAAAAGGACTTATTCAACGTGTGCATGCTCTAAATTTATTTGTACACGATGTCTATCATGGTCAAAAAATTATTAAAGCTGGTATTGTTCCTCCAGAGCAAGTCTATCTCAATGCCCAGTATCGTCCACAGATGCAGGGTCTAAAATTAATCAATAATAACTATTGCCATATTTCTGGTATAGACATTGTTCGGGCAGGACAGGGTGAGTTTTACGTATTAGAGGATAACTTACGCGTGCCATCAGGGGTATCTTATATGTTAGAAGGTAGAAAAATGATGATGCGTTTGTTTCCACAAATGTTTAGTCAGCTACCCATTTCACCCATTGAGCATTATCCCAATCTTTTATTAGATACATTGCGTAGTAGCACATCTGTAAATCAGCCTAATATTGTTATTCTTACTCCGGGGAAACACAATTCCGCCTATTTTGAACACACTTTTTTAGCCCAACAGATGGGTATTGATTTAGTACAAAGTAAAGACTTATTTGTAGACAATGGTTTTGTCTATATGCACACTACTCGGTTGCCTAAAAGAGTTGATGTGATTTACCGTCGTATTAATGATGATTTTTTAGATCCTTTAGTATTTCGTAGTGACTCAATTTTAGGTATCCCAGGACTTATGTCAGTTTATCGTATGGGCAATGTAACCATTACAAATGCTATAGGTACTGGTATTGCTGATGATAAATCAACTTATCCTTATGTTCCTGAAATTATTAAATTTTATTTAAATGAAGAGCCTATTTTAAATAATGTATTGACTTATCAATGCCGTAAGCCCCGCGATTTAAGCTACGTATTAGCCAATTTAAATCAATTAGTCGTAAAAGAAGTGCATGGTGCAGGCGGTTACGGAATGCTAGTGGGTCCTGTTGCGACTCAAACACAGTTAAATGATTTTAGAGATCGCTTGATTGCTAAACCTGAAAATTATATTGCTCAACCTACTTTAGCACTATCAACATGCCCTACTTATGTTGAACAAGGTATTGCACCACGCCATATTGATTTGAGACCCTATATTTTATCTGGTAAAAATACACATTTAGTACAAGGTGGTTTGTGTCGCGTTGCATTAAATGAACATTCTTTAGTTGTCAATTCTTCCCAAGGAGGTGGGACTAAAGACACTTGGGTACTGTATGACAACGATATAACACTGACGCGAGACTCAAGTAATGCTAATATCTACTGCTGATCACTTGTTTTGGATGTCGCGTTACCTTGAACGGGCTGAAAATACAGTACGAATATTAAGTGCTTATTTAAATACTTACTTGTTGAATGGTGGGGGTAATGAGCAGAAAACTATTCATGATGTCCGTGCGGTATTACAAGTATTTGGCTTAGAATCTGATTATTTATCGATTTATAGTGTATTAAATCATCACTACATTACGCTATTTATGGTAAAAAATGTAGATAATGTCTCTAGTATTTTTTATACCTTATATCAAGCACGTGAAAATGCGCGTGCTATACGCAGTACCTTAACAGCCGATCTATGGGAGGCCATTAATTTTACGTGGTTAGAATTTCAACATAAAATGCAACATAATCAATGGTATTTGGAAGTAGGTGAATTATTTGAATGGCTTAGAAATCGTATATATTTAATACATGGAATTACTTTTAATACATTTCCACGTGATGAATCGTATGCATTTATGGCGGTAGGAACAGCATTAGAACGTGCTGATAATATTGCACGGTTATTAAATACGAAATGCTTAGAAGGTATGATGAGTAATAATCAGTCGCTAGATACGAGTACTGATTTTTATCGCTGGTCGGCTATTTTACACAGTGTGTCTGCTTACGAAATTTATCGTAAAACATACCCGAGTACTATTATACCTGTGCGGATTGCTGAACTAATCATGATTCGTACAACTATGCCGCGTTCACTATTAAGCTCTGTGAATACCCTTTGTCAGTATTTACAGTGCTTAGCCAATAATCGCAGTGATGCTACTTTGCGTAAAGTTAATTTACTCCAAGCTCAACTTAGTTTTACAACAATGGAGATTGTTTTGCAACAAGATTTACACGTTTATTTGACTGAATTTTTATCGCAGATTCGTGATATTGCTCAAGGAATTAACCGTGACTTTTTAACGAACACATAATCACTATATTTTGAATAGGTTATATACTTGATAATAGGGTTATATGCGCTTAACTATTCAACATACTACACACTATCGTTATGATATATCCCCTAAACAATGGGTTCAATTATTGCGTTTAACACCACGCAATGAAATACATCAACGTATCTTAAATTGGCATATTAGTATACCAGGGTGTTTAACAAATTTTATAGATGCTTTTTCTAACCAAAGTCATATTCATACGCTGCGTGAGCCACATACTAGTTTATATATAGTGGTCGATGGTGTAGTAGAATTAAATACCTTGACAGATGGGCGATTATTGACTTTATCTGCTAATGAAGCTATTCCTGCTTTAACGTATTTAACGCCGACCACTTTAACAGAGAGCGTTAAGGGTATTACGGAATTAGCGTGGCAAGTACTGCCTAAAGGCTTACATATACCCGATGATGCATTGACTTTAGCGTACGCAATTAATCAAGCAATTCAATATACAGCGGGTATGACAAACGTAACTAGTACAGCTGCTCAAGCTTTTCAATTAGCCAGTGGCGTGTGTCAAGACCATGCCCACGTAATGATTGTAGCATGTAGAGCTTTAGGTATAGCAGCGCGTTATGTAAGCGGTTATGTTGATCCTGGAAATAGCCGTGCCGCCGCTAGTCATGCTTGGGTTGATATACATTTAAATCAAAATTGGTATAGTATTGATGTTACTAATTGTTTATTTGCAAGTGATGCGCATTGTCGTTTAGCAATTGGTAGAGATTATTTAGACGCCTCACCTATTCGCGGTATACGTGATGGGGGACATAATGAACGTTTAGATGTGCTAGTTAATGTTTGTGCGGTATAATTTAGTATATTATACTTTTATAGTATTATTATTTTTATAAGTATGGTTATGTTTATAAATATATGTATAAATATAGGCGTAAATATAATTTTTTACAATTTAAATATTCAATATTAAATATAAGGTATATAAGGTATATAAGTTATATTATATATAAATCAAATGTAAATTAAATATAAATAGGCTTTTTTAAAATGACATATTGTGTAGCGATTAAGTTAAATACTGGTTTAGTATTGTTGTCAGATAGTAGAACAAATGCAGGGGTTGATCATATTAGTACATTTAGAAAAATGACTGTCTTAGAAAAAAAAGGAGACCGTGTCATTACCTTGCTTTCTTCAGGAAATTTAGCAATTAGCCAAGCAGTGCGTCAGCGTATTCAGCAAGGCTTTGTTGATGATACAACAGGTCAGTTACGTACTGTATGGAATGCAGATACTATGTTTGATGTTGCAGTATTGGTTGGTGACGCAGTACGTGCTGTTGCCCACCGTGAAGCAAATCCCTTAAAAGAAGCAGGTGTTGATTTTAATGTCAATTTACTCTTAAGTGGACAGATTTTAGGTGAAGCAACGCGAATGTTTCATGTATATTCGGCAGGTAATTTTATTGAAGCAACTGATGAAAATTGTTATTTTCAAATTGGTGAAGCTAAATACGGCAAGCCCATTTTAGACCGTGTATTAACTGTAGACTCATCATTAGAAGAGGCGGTTAAATGTGCGCTTATTTCTATGGACAGTACTTTAAAATCTAATTTATCAGTGGGTATGCCGTTGGATTTATTAGTATATCAAGCAAATAGTTTAAGTATTAGCCATATTACACATATTGATGAACGCAATGAGTATTTTGATATGATTCGTAAAACTTGGGGGCAAAGTTTGAGGCAAGTATTTACCGAGCTAGAATCACCTAAATGGCTTAGCATAGATACTAATTTACATAATTCTCATTATGGATTATTAACTATTAATCCAACACTTCATGATTTAAATAATATTAATTCTAAACAAATTAATTCAAGCCCTATAGTATTAAGTGTTTAGTATACTTATTTTTAATAAGTATAAAAACCCTTATTTTTCAGCATTGTAAGTAATATTATAAAAAAGTATAAATAATAAATAATAAATAATAATTTAATAGCAAATAATAATTTAATAGCAAATATTAATTAAGCATCAAATAATCATCAAATAAGTATTAACTAAAAAATAAGGAAAATAATATGGGCAATCGATTATCTAGTATTGTAACTCGCACAGGCGATGATGGTACAACGGGTTTAGGCGATGGTACTCGTGTCCGTAAAGATACTATTCGTGTTCATGCTATGGGCGATGTAGACGAACTAAACTCTCATATTAGTGTTTTAAGGGCAATAGGTACTCCAAATATACCCGCTTTAATAGATGAGTTATTAGGTAATATCCAAAATGATTTATTTGATATGGGCAGTGAACTGTGTATCCCAGGGTATACGATGATGACCGCCTGTTATATTACACGCTTAGAAACAGCATTAGCGACCTACAATGCCCAGTTGCCTAAATTAGCAGAGTTTATTTTACCGGGTGGTTCTTCAGCAGCAGCACAAGCTCACGTTTGCCGTACAGTAGCCCGCCGTGCGGAACGTTCAGTTGTTACATTAAGCAATGAACTTGATTCGCAATTGGCAGACACAGCACGCCTATATTTAAACCGTTTATCAGATTTATTATTCGTTTTAGCTAGGGTGTTGAACCGAGTTGAAGGTACTGACGCTGTTGGTGACGTATTATGGGTTCCACGCAAAAATGCTATAGATTGATTTGAGACAATTTTAAAATAAATGACGACATAAGAAGTAATTTCACACTATGTTATGTTAATATTTGACTTCACCCTTTGAGGTAAAATTTCTACAATGGCTAATTAATAATTAGCTATGGCTTGATTCCTGTCTTAATCAAGCCAGCGTAGTGGTAGTTTAATAATAAATATAAACACGTTGATGACACGCACTAACTGCTTCGCTTTAGCCAATCTTGTGCTAACACCAATGAATCTCTTGCTACTGGGATAACCCAGTACGCACATACACTCTCTTTTTGATTGTTATTGACCTGTTTCACCTCATTAATTTAAGGTGTTTTTAATGTCTATTTAATCAATCATTCAACTAAATTACCTATTTTTATTGATTGACTTATTGATTGATGTATTGATGTATTGATGTATTGATTTGTTTATTATTTATTTATATTTATATTACTTACTGATATTGACTTCTTATACAAGGAAACGACCATGAGTTTGATTCAAAAAAACTTGTCAGATAATGTACTTACTTTACCTGGCTTTACTGATAACTTAATTATTTTTGACACTACTTTACGCGATGGTGAGCAAAGTCCTGGTGCATCTATGACCCGCGATGAAAAATTACGAATTGCCAAGCAACTTGAAAAATTACGTGTAGATGTTATTGAAGCAGGCTTTGCTGCCAGTAGCAAAGGTGATTTTGAGGCGGTACAGTTAATCGCTAATACTATTAAAGAATCAACGGTTTGTAGTTTAGCTCGTGCCAATGAAAAAGATATTATTGAAGCGGCAAATGCCCTAAAAGGGGCTGAATCAGCACGTATTCATACATTTATTGCCACGAGTGCTTTGCATATGGAGCATAAATTACGTATGAGTCCAGACCAAGTATTAGCACAAGCCATAAAAGCAGTTCGTCTTGCCCGTCAATACACAGACAACATTGAGTTTAGTCCTGAAGATGGCTATCGTAGCGACCCTGATTTTTTATGCCGCGTGTTAGAAGCAGTGATTACTGAAGGTGCGACTACTATTAATGTTCCCGATACTGTGGGCTATGCAGTACCAGAGTTATATGGACAGTTTTTTAAAATGCTTCGTGAGCGTATCCCTAATAGCGATAAAGTTGTTTGGAGTGCGCATTGCCATAATGATTTAGGTATGGCGGTGGCAAATAGTTTAGCGGCCGTAAAAATAGGTGGAGCAAGACAAATAGAGTGTACGATTAATGGTTTAGGTGAGCGTGCGGGTAACTGTAGTTTAGAAGAAGTAGTCATGGCTGTTCGTACACGCAAAGATTATTTTAATTTGGCGTTAAGAATTGATGCGACACAAATTGTGCCTGCGAGTCGCATGGTGAGTCAAACGACCGGTTTTGTGGTGCAGCCCAATAAGGCTGTAGTTGGAGCAAATGCGTTTGCCCACACTAGCGGCATACACCAAGATGGTGTGCTTAAAAACCGTGAAACGTACGAGATTATGCGGGCTGAAGATGTTGGCTGGAATAGCAATAAAATTGTGTTGGGTAAATTAAGTGGAAGAAATGCTTTCAAACAACGCTTACATGAGTTAGGTTTAGATTTAAGCAGTGAACAGGCTGCAAATGAAGCTTTTTTACGTTTTAAAGATTTAGCTGATCGAAAAAGTGAAATTTATGACGAAGACATTATCGCTTTGGTTAGCGATGAATTAAATAGCCATACGTATCAACAAGGCAGTACTGATTACCAAGAATACTATCGTTTTATTTCTTTGTCACAAAAGTCTGAAACAGGTGAACAGCCACAAGCAAGTGTCGTTTTTGCTAAAGGAGAGATTGAACACCTTGCCAGTAGTACAGGTAATGGCCCTGTAGATGCTAGCTTAAAAGCGATTGAGTCGCATATTAATAGCGGGGCAGAGATGGTGCTTTACAGTGTAAATGCTATCAGTGGTAATACTGAAAGTCAGGCGGAGGTCACTGTACGATTGACTAAAGGCGGCCGTATTGTGAACGGAGTTGGGGCAGATCCTGATATTGTAGTCGCCAGTGCAAAGGCTTATTTATCAGCCTTAAACAAGCTACACACTGTAGAAAAATTAAATCCACAAACCAGTGAGACTGTTTAATGTATTACTGATATCAAATTTTGGTGGAGGCGGGGGGAATTGAACCCCCGTCCGCAAGCCCTATCCAAGTTGCTCTACGTACGTGTTTTACAAATTTGTTTTAACCAATCAAATCGCCTGTAAACGGGCTATTATGACCAGCGATTAACCTTAAGTTTAGCGTTGTGTTAAGTTAACCAACACATTGCGATTCTTATAAAATGACACCACAGTAAGTTTCCTTACCCAGCTTAAAGACTCGCTGGTGTGGCGCTGGCAGCTTACGCTGCTAGTGCAAATTGTTTATCGTTTGCGTTTGTTTGTTTTGTAGCTGATTTACGAGTATCTACCACTCGGTACGCACAATCCTGTGTTTAAACCCACGTCGAAGCCAGGTCGCCCCCATAAAATAATAATATACCCTATATTATAACTGTTTAGTTAATTTAGCTGCTTTATTTTGTGCAAATTCAACTGGACGCATAGCACTGGCTACTTTATCTAACACACCATTAACATATTTATAAGCGTCATTGCCGCCATATAATTTACTTATTTCTACGGCTTCATTAATGACTACGCGTAAGGGCATTTCTAAACAAAAGACTAATTCATAAGTTCCAAGTAATAACAGGCTATGTTCAACAGGACTTAGCTCATTAGGCTTTCTATCAATATGTTTTGAAAAAATATCGCGCAGTTGTATGACATGTTCAATTACACCTTGTAATAATTGTTTAAATAAATCAGTATCACAATGTGAAAATTCATCAAAATTACTTAAATAAGCCTCAATTACACCGCTAGAACCTGCTGATAAAGCTGCACTATCACGCTCGTGGTTCATTAACCACGTGTATAAACCTTGTACAACACATTCACGGCTACGACGACGCGCACCACGGTTACTTTTTTTGGCAGTAACTTCAGTTTGAAGCCCCAGTTTATCGGCTGCATTAGGGGTCAAAGTAGGTAAAGTATGGCTAATCATTCGTATATTCTTTATATAAAGTAAGGTCAAATAACAAATATTAATAAATATTAATAAGGGTTATTTTATTTTTATAATGCGTTTTAATGCAGAGATTGAGGATAATTTAATCACTGGTAATGACAGTTGTTGTAATATTTTATCACTGACATCTAAATGGCTATCTTCATCAGATTCAGTATCGGCAGTATTGTTATCATCAATTGACAAATCAATGCACATATTCGCCATTTCTACCGCAACACGAGCGCAATCGGCACCTTTTTCCAGTACGCGAGATTGGGCTTGTTCATCAGTATTGACTGTTAAAACACCATTAGCGATGGGTATGCTTTCATCTAAACTGATGCGACTGATGCCCGCAGCCATTTCGTTAGAAACCACTTCAAAATGATAGGTATCACCGCGAATAACCGCACCTAAAGCGATTAATGCGTTAAATTCACCCAATTGAGCTAATTTTTGTAAAGCCAAAGGTATCTCTAATGCACCAGCTACACTTAAAACAATAATATTGTCTTCGGCAACAGATAGACGTTCTAATTCATGCATGCAACTGTTTAATAAAGCATTACCAATGTCTGAATTAAAGCGCGCCATAACAATCGCAATACGCAGTTGTTCACCATTTAAGTCAGCTTGATATAAATCAATGTTCATAAAAGTCCTTAAAAAACTTTAAAAAATTTTTAAAAAAACGTATTTAAATATTAGGTAATGTTCAAATAGCACTGATACAAGAAATTTAATAATTAAGAAGTAATTAGTAAAATCACTAAGACAACACACCAATATAAATATTGTAAAAGTTAAAATTTAACATTACCAAATATTATTACTTTATTATTTTATTATTTTATTACTCGCATATAAATATAAAATATATGTTTTATGAGCCATAGTTTATAGTCTTTAAGGCGTTAAAAATCCTGTAATTTCTAAACCAAAGCCACTCATACTAGGCATTTTGGTCGGATTAGTCATTAAACGCATTTTACGAACACCTAAAGATTTCAAAATATGTGCCCCTAAACCATAAGTGCGTAAGTCTAATGGTTTAGACGGTTTACTAATAATAGGCTGCGGTATAAATTTACCTAATAATCCAGAAGTTGATTCTTCGCAATTTAACAATACAAGCACACCGACTGAACTAGTGGCAATAGTTTGCAAAGCCTGTAGTAAAGACCAAGTATGCTGACTATTTGAATTTAACCAATCTAATGTAGACAAAGGTTCATGGACACGGACTAATACATCTACATTATCATTGGGTTCACCACGTAATAAAGCTAAATGTGTTTGTTGAGTGGGCGTATCTGTATATACCACACAGGTAAATTCGCCAAAAGGAGTTGTTAATTGACGGCGTGCTTGTTCCTTTACTAAGCTTTCGTGGTGGGCACGGTATTCAATTAAATCAGCAATAGTACCTATTTTTAAACTGTGTTGTGCCGCAAATGGTACCAAATCAGGTAGACGTGCCATTGTGCCATCGTCATTTAAAATTTCACAAATAACAGCAGCAGGACTGCTACCAGCCATACGTGCTAAGTCACAGCCTGCTTCGGTATGGCCTGCTCGTACTAACACACCACCATTAACCGCTTTTAAAGGAAAAATATGGCCTGGCTGGACAATATCAGTTGATTTAGCGTGTTTAGCAACGGCGGCTAAAATAGTCACTGCACGGTCTTGAGCCGAGATACCTGTTGTAACGCCTTCAGCGGCTTCAATACTGACTGTAAAATTAGTGCCGTATGAACTGCCGTTAGCAGCGGTCATCATGGGTAGTTTTAGTTGTTCACACCGTTCGGCAGTTAAAGTCAAGCAAATTAAACCCCGCCCGTAACGGGCCATAAAATTAATGGCTTCAGGTGTTACGTGGTCGGCTGCCATTAATAAATCACCTTCATTTTCACGGTCTTCGTCGTCTACCACGACTACCATACGGCCTGCGGCAAGTTCGGCAACGATTTCTTCCACTGAAGAAAGGTGTGTATTAGTGTTAGCCAAAGCAGTGTGATTATCTGCACTGGGCTTAATAAAATAAGATAAAGTCATTGTGTGATTTTACCTTATGACTGAACTAAACTAAAAATATTACTGGTTAATATTTTTCAAAACTGTTGTTGAATCAGGATTTTTAAGATTAAAAGATAAACAAATAAACAGGATTTAAAAAATATAAAAATATAAAAATATAAATATTTTGAATATCTTTAAATTTTGAAAATCCTGATTTTAACTATTATTTTGTTTAACGTCCTTTTTCAGATTGAGTAATTAAGTACATCAAATTAAAGCCCAACGCCCGTGCGGCTACGCGGTGCAAAGGTTCCATTGTCGCCGTATTTGTTACGGTTGCATCGGCTGCAATCGTTAAACGGCGTTTTGGCGTAGTGTTGTGCTTTTCATCGTCCTCAATAAATTTATGGTGGT
>JBEDNN010000050.1:0-17624 GCA_041170585.1 Pseudomonadota bacterium
TTGGCATTGCTACTTTAATATGGTTAAAGTATATATTTCTAAAATTTTCTTAGCAAAATAAAGCTTGCGTAAGATAAAAAACACAATAACTATTTTTAAGTAGCAATACCTAATATTTAAATCATTACAACCGTATTTTTTAAGCCGTATAAAATCAAGCACTTATTTTTGTATACACAAGGTTTTGAGAAAAGTCTAATATGAGACAAGCAGATGATTCTTTAAATGTTACGCAATCTATTGCAAGCTGTGGCGATAAACCCGTCCCAATTGTAACGATAAAATATGCTTGGGTTTGGTATGCAGTATTGTCATTATATGGATTATCAATATTGCTTTTATTGGCACAAGGTTCACCTGTGCCTTTAACTAAAGCACCTATTATTCAAGCAGAGTTATGGCAAGATTTACCTTCGCTACACACTGTATCAAACCCTATTTTTGCCTCTAATTCTGTAGATCTTCAGCCTAACTCTTCTATACAGATGGTTTCTACTTATGTACAAAAAAAGCCAAGTAATCCTAAAGTAGCTATTGCAAAAACAGTGTCAATAAAAGCATCTACAGCTATTTTAAAACCTGCTGATAAAGTCGTTGTTTTGCCTGTAAAAAAATCAGTAGAAGTTAGTGTAGCATTTAAAAAAATTGATAAAAATAGTACTAAAAATACTGATAAAAATATTGATAAACCTATTGATAAAAATAGTACTAAAAGTAGTGGTGAAAAAACTGATTCACTTAAAAATATAGCCGATTCTAAGGCTAAAGATACTATTGCAGCAGTGATTGCTAAAGAAGCTGCATACCTTAAAAGAATCGAACAGATGAAGGCATTAGCCTCATCAAATGCTACTATAGCGTCTAATCGTCCACAAACCGCTAGCACTAGAGATTTGGGTGCAGGCTGGGGAGAAAAACTTAAACAGTGTGTTCAACCTAACTTGCGTTATAGTGATGCGTCAGCTTCAAATCCACGGGTTGAATTTATGGTTAAGTTAAGTGTTGTAGGCTCACCTAGCAGTGTAAATTTAACAAAATCTAGTGGTAATAATGCTTATGATTTAGCTGTGGAACGTGCATTACGACGTTGTGATCCTTTTCCAAAACCAATATCAGGTGAATATCCATTGAGTATTAGAGTGGGATATAGCCTCAATAATTAAATATTATGCCTTTACTTACATTTACATAGATAATATTATTTAGAAATTTTAGAGATTATTATTAATTTAAGCATCGTCTTATAATTTAAGCATCGTCTTATAATTTAAGCATCGTTCTATAATTTAAGCATCGTTCTATAAAATGTTAAAAATCCCAATTAAAACTAGCGATAGCTTGTATTAATTGGGATAAACTTTAAATAGCTTAATCTAAATTACTAATTTAATGTTGAAATTAACTTGGTAGTTAAATGAATCAGGCTATATTTATAGTTTTGTTTATGGCTTTACTTACTTAATTGATTAAGTAAATATTAATAGCCGCCACCGCCTTCACGACGACCGCCACCACCAAAGCCGCCACCGCCTTCACGACGACCACCACCAAAGCCGCCACCGCCTTCACGACGACCACCAAAACTTTCACCGCCACCGTTACCACCAGCAGGTGCACGACGACGCGCACCTTCAGGTTCTGGACCTGGCTTAATATCAGATGCTTGTGCGCCTTTTGGGCCTTGCTTTAACTCAAACGTGACCGTTTGATTTTCGAACAAAACACGAAAACCAGACGATTGAATGTCAGAGAAATGTGCGAACAAATCTGGACCGCCTTCGTCGGGGGCGATAAAACCGAAACCTTTTGATTCATTGAACCATTTAACGATGCCTGTAGGCATGAGAACTCCTGAAAATAACAATAAAAACCGCAAAACATGCGTACTTGCGAGCGCAAAGGTTGGATTACATGGCTAGTTTGGCAAGAACGCTTTGAAAAACTCTAAATGAGACCCAAAACACACAAGAACAATTTAGCGACAGTAGCTGTAAACCATTGCTACTTTCACAAGATACCCTATATTTTTTTATTGTGCAAGTAAAAAAACAAGTTTTTTAAAATTTTTTAAGGTTTTTAAGCTGATTACCAATGAAGTTCAACAATAATAAATAATTACAACCCATTACAAGTACTAAAATGTTATAAATGTTGTTTAAATACAAAGCTTAATTAACAGGCTACTGCACTAGTATAAATATTATAAAAGTTAAAATTTAACATTACCTAATATGTTATTAATATGTTTTAATCAACTATTGATAAGTTATTAAAAAAACAATATAAATTATTTTATCTACAACACGTAAAATAATGACTATGGACATTACACTTTTATCACGATTAGACACACTTAGCCAACGACATGGCGACATTGCAGCACGGCTCAATGAACCTACAGTTACCAATGATATGAATAACTATCGAGCGCTGACTAAAGAACACGCTGATTTAGACATACTTATTTGTTTATACCGTCAATGGCAACAAGCACAAGCTGACCTAAATACAGCAAAAATAATGAGTGAGGACTCTCAAACTTCAGAACTGCGTGAATTTGCTGCAGAAGAAATAAAAATAGCCCACCACCGTATGCTAGAGTTAGCAGTAGAGTTGCAGCTGGCTCTATTACCCAAAGACCCTAATGACGAACGCAATGTATTTTTAGAAATTCGTGCGGGTACAGGCGGTGATGAAAGTGCTTTGTTTTCTGCTGATTTATTGCGTATGTACACCCGTTATGCCGAACGTCAAGGCTGGCAAGTAGAGATTGTAAGCGCCAGCAGCAGTGATTTAGGCGGCTACAAAGAAGTCATTGTCCGACTTGCAGGACACAATGTATATAGCCAACTTAAATTTGAATCGGGTGGACACCGTGTACAACGTGTCCCGCAGACCGAAACCCAAGGGCGTATTCATACCAGCGCATGTACCGTTGCCGTATTACCAGAAGCCGATGAAATAGAATTAGTCAAGCTAAGTCCAGACGACATTCGGATTGATGTATTTCGTGCCAGTGGTGCGGGTGGACAACACATTAATAAAACTGAATCGGCTGTACGAATCACTCATTTACCTACAGGTATTGTGGCCGAATGTCAAGATGGCCGCAGCCAACATAGCAATAAAGCTAAAGCAATGCAAGTATTGGTGTCTAGAATTATGGCAAAACGCGAACAAGCAGCCCATGCCGAACAAGCCAGTGAACGAAAAGGTTTAATTGGCAGCGGTGATCGCAGTGACCGCATTCGTACTTATAATTTTCCACAAGGGCGCATGACTGACCACCGCATTAACCTGACTTTATATAAATTAGACCAATTAATGGATGGTGATTTAAATGCTTTTTTTCAAACATTACGTGCCACTCATCAAGCTGACTTACTCGCCGAACTGGCACAATCTAACTAATATTTCATGTATTTAAATTATTTATACTGAACTATTATCTTATCCAAATTATTTATCTACATTGTTTACACTAAATATATTTTTTATTTATGCGATTAAATTATTCAAAATTATCTCTTGGTATAGTAAGCACTTTTTTAATTAGCTACAGTACTGTTTTGCAGGCTAAAACAACTGAAGCCTTAGTGATTGACGCTTTAATTAGAGAGTTTAAAAGTATAACGACCAAAGCGCCTGCTACCGCAGAAGAAGAGTTTGGTTTTTCACCCGAAGGTTCAGCACGGGCTTTGATTTTAAAATTCATTGTTAGTACCACTAAAACCTTAGATATTATGTCCTATAGCTTTACGTCCGTAGAGATTACTGATGCCCTGATTGATGCGGTTAAACGGGGGGTTAAAGTACGCTTAATCGCCGATCATAGATCTAACCTTAGTGAAGACCGCATTGGTGCATCACATAAAGCACTCACCCGCTTAGTCAAAGCAGGTGCACAAGTACGGACGATTAAAAAATATGCGATACACCATGATAAAGTGATGATTTCAGATGGTAAACACTTAGAAAATGGCAGCTTTAATTTTAGTGCTGCTGCACACACCAGTAATTCAGAAAATGTATCCGTCCGTTGGAATAATCCAAAGGCCGCCGCTATTTATACTGAACATTTTTTAAGCCGCTGGAATCAAGGGACTGTATTTTTAGGTACTGATAATATATAACTCTTTTTTAATTTTTTAATTTTTTAATTTTTTAATTTTTTAATTTTAAATAAAGTCTTATTTAAAGCTTTATTTAAAATATTTCAAACAAACAATGGCAATCACTCAATTTTTAACGGCCAATGTGCTGTTAAAGCGTGCTAAAGCACCCAATCCACGGCATCAATTTATAGTATTGTGTGTGGGTACACTGTTTAGCATCGCTTGTTTTATATTGATTAATCCGTGGTATGGACTTATTAGTTTAGTCTTGACGGGCTTATTTAGCACCCTTGTCCCGATAGACCCCGATACCCGTGCAAAATACCTTGCAGGTGCAGCAGGCGAAGAATATGCACTGTCGCTGCTTAAACAACTGCCTGATAGTTTTACTGTGTTTAATCAAATTCATTTACCTAATCACCGTTCTAGCACAGGTAGTAATGAAGCTGATTTAATTGTGTGTGGGCCTAACGCAATTTTTATCATTGAAGTTAAACACAATAAGGGCAGTATTCTGTGTGATGAACAGCAGATGCAATGGCAGATTTCAAAAATAGGCCGTAAAGGCACTGCTTACACAACGCAGATGCGTAACCCTGTTTCGCAGGTTAAACTGTTAAGCTGGCTGCTTAGCGAATATTTAAAGAAAAATGATATTAAGCCTTGGGTTCAAGGTCTTGTATTGTTTACCCACCCAACAGTCAATCTTAAAGGTTTAAATACGGTAATCTCATTGCCCGTTATTCAACCGCATCAGTTGCTTGGCTATATTCAATCGTTTCAAGCAAAAACAATCCCAAAGGCTTTAACTATTAGCCGTACTGTAAACGCTATTACATACTTACGGTAATTGATATATTTAATATTTACTACGTAACCATTCATCACTGTTCATTGGTACGAAAGCATTCATTTTTACTAATAAGCCGGCACACCCGCCCCCGTATACTAAACGAATACCCCGCACCGCCAAGCCATAGCCCACTTGTTTAGCGGCTTTAAAATAGGCAGGGTCAGTGCCTGAAGTGAACCGCAGTACACAGCAACCGATTGTATTGATGGTGTAGTATCGGTGGAAATAATAGGCATTTTTATAGTTATATTCTACAAAGTTTACTAATAAACCGATTGTTTTTAAATAATTTAATTGTTTTTACTAATAAAAATGTGTCTAATCTTATCTCTAACTTGTTGTTGAGTTTATTCTTGCAATGGTTTCACTTCTGCTGCTTGCTACCAAAATACGGTTGCGGATGGGGTTGTCTTTTTGTTGCAACTCGTAATACACTTTTTGGATGATGGCTTTTTTATCTTTTACTTCAGTAATGTCTGGAAATGCTTTTTCGGTTACAAACTGCAAAACATCTATTGCTGCGGCTTTCATTTCATCGGCAAAATAGAGTTCGTACACCATCATATTTACCAAGTCTTCAAAAACTTGGCTTACCGTTGCATTACTCACTTTTTCTAAAATTGGTGGTTGTTTTGGGTCGTTTAGGTAAATGAGATATTCGGCAATTTTTTCGAAGGGTTTTGTGTTTTCTGTAGTTTTTATCGGAATATTTAATAATGGCTCTTTATCCAACTGAAAATTATTGCCTTGCATTTTGCCTTTATTTCTCAACCAAAATTCAATTAACCTTGAATTGAGTAGTGCTGTTAAAAATTTATGATTGTCATTAAATGACTTTATCACATAGAACGTAGCAGAAACATAAGCATCAAAATTGGTATAAGTAAATATAGGCTTGCCAACACATTTTCGTTGTGCAATAATTTTTTCGTCTTTAAAAAATCGTTCTTCTCTTGCTCTATGTAAGCCATAAGGTTTATTGTCAGATGTAATTACATTTTTAAATCTATCTAAATGTTTTTTGATATTCGGATATGGTAAAACACTTGATGCATTTTTAAACGATGAATCTGTATAAATAAGCCACAAAGTGTTTTCGGGATTGCCATAATACCTATTAAAATTATCAGTATTAAAATATGGCTTAATCAGTTCTTTTTCTTTTTGGTTTAAATCTAAAAGTTCTAATTCTTTTGATGTTAATCCGAATATGCCTTCATTTATTTCAAAGCTATTTCCTAATATTTTTTGATTTGCTTTGTTCAAAAAATCCTGCGGAAAAACCATTCCCTGAGCAACTTCCTTTTCAGAAAATCTATAATTAGCGACTGCTACTATTTCATTTAAAATTTCCTCATCAGTATTGGTATTGAAAGTAAACGCCTTTTCATTGTTAGCAGATGGGCTAATTTCGAATAAATATTTCTGAGCATCTTTAATACTTAAATCAAAATCTAAAAATTCTGGCAAATCTTGCTTTCGTAAATTTTCGTTTTTTAGCAACGAATATTTAACTGGGTATTTGGTTAATGCTTTCTCTTTTTTAACCATATAAATCATTGTCTGAATACCTGCTGATTGAAAAACTTTGTAATTACCAAAATCAGTAAAAAGCAGTAATTTGTTTTTAGTTAGTATTTTTTCTCTTAATTTTGAAGCCCCTGCACTTGTAACCCAATTATTTTGAGCTATAAATGATTGAATACCATTTTCTTTTAATAAATCAAGGGTGCAACAAGCAAAACCGTACCATAAATCCATTTTCCCTTGATAGTATTTAGACTCTCTAAATCCATCAAAGACTGATTTATTTTTGTATTCTTTTATATAAGGTGGGTTGCCAATAACCACATCAAATCCACCTTGTTCAAACACATCCATAAAATACAAATGCCACAAGAAGTAAGGGCGTTCATCAGTTTCATGTATGTCTAGCAGTTGGGCTTTGGTATTTTGTAATGTGTTTAAATCCGTTACATAACCGTTATATTTTTTCTTTGCTGTGGTTTTGAGGTTTTTAGGGTTGTCTGCTTCACTAATCCAATGATGTAATTGGTCTTCTCGCAATTTTAGGTTGTACTCTATATGTGCTAATACTAGTCTATTTATTTGCTGACGTATGTCTTGTTTTTCTTTACTTACTTCAATCGTAAAAAATATTTTAATCAGGTCTTGGATTTTTTGGCTTGTACCAGACTGCGAAAATGTAATTTTCATTTGTTCGTCTGTTAAATTGCCAAATAAATCTCTTTCGGGTTCGGTCATTAAAACATTATCTGTTAATTTGCCTATTTGGCTTAAATCAATCATTTGGAATGTTTCCAACAAACTATTGCCCTGCATTATTTTATAATCCAAATTAGGCAATGGATGTGGGTTGAGTTCATCTACTACCAAAGAAAGCCAAAAACGAAGCTGGGCAATGTCCACAGCACCTTTTTCTAAATCCACTCCATAAATGGAATTTTGAATGATGTTCTTTTTTACATCGGCAGGTTTAAAATCTTGATTGGTTTTTAGATATGGATAAATAAAGCGTTTGGCTTCAAAAATCTCTTGCAACATTCCAATCGGGAAAGCACCTGAACCAATGGCAGGGTCGCAAACTTTAATGTCGTCCAGTTTTTTATTGAGTAAAATGGCATTTTCCTTTTCAGCCAATAAAGGCGAAACGGTATGAAAGCGAATAAACTGTTCAATGTCTTTTTGCTCTTGAAATGTGTTGAGCAAATACTGAATCAAACTTTCCTTGCACATATATTGCACAATTTCTTTGGGCGTATAAAATGCTCCTTTGTCTCGGTTGTCTTCCAGTAGGTTTTCAAAAATATGCCCCAACATTTCAGGGTCAATGCCTACTTCGTGGTCGTCTGGGCTGTTTTCGTCAATGGTAAAATTGTATTGCTCAAAGAATTCCAACAATTCTTTAAAATAATCGGCTGGGAAATCAATTTTTAAAGTGGCTTTGTTTTTTTCAGGTTCAAACAAACCGCCATTCAAATAAGGAACACGAGAGCCATTCAGTTTGCCCTTTAATCCTTTTACTTCAAAAGTATCGTTTGGTCTTTTGGTGTTGAGTGCTTCAAAAAACAAATGTGTAAGGCACTGACTTTGAAAATTTTCGGGTTTAGTAAAATCTTCAAACAG
The DNA here is from genome assembly GCA_041170585.1 of Pseudomonadota bacterium. Taxonomy (GTDB): domain Bacteria; phylum Pseudomonadota; class Gammaproteobacteria; order Burkholderiales; family Burkholderiaceae_C; genus JBDLSY01. The sequence goes on from JBEDNN010000050.1 coordinate 8,116, forward strand.
TTGTTGCATAAATCTTGGTTCGCCATCTATCCAGTCTTTTGTTTCGGGCGAACAACCCATCCAACCTTTTTTCTGTAAAAAATGCAGGAACACAATTCTACCTAATAGTTTTTTTGCGAAATCACGAATGGGTTTTTCCTGTTTTACTTTATCCTCTTTTTCGGCATCAATTAATTTTGTTCTATACGGATTTTCTTCATCAGCCAAATACTTCCAAAACTTTTCATAGTGTGCTTTGTAGGTTTTAAAGAAGTCTTTATTCAAGGCTTCCACCGAAAACACTTCTTTCAGTTGGTTGATGTTTACTTCGCCTTTTTCTTTTTTGTCTGCCAATACCAACATTCGCTTGGCTGGTGTAGTGCAGGCTTCATTTGAACCGAGCAAATACGTGTAGCGTTTTGGCTTGGTTTCGCCTTTGATGAGTTCGCCAGTTTCCAAATCAATGCTTGCTTCTTTGGCAATGAATGAAAAACGGTAATCGGCTTGTTTTTTATTATAGAAAAATGCCAACGCACCGTGAATAATGTTTTGGTCAATGTGTTTGGCTGCGATTTCTCGCAAACCTTGTCTATTGCGAACAATGCTTATACTATCGGCAACTTCTACAGTAAAAATGGCTAACTGTTTTCCATCATCTAGTTTTACAGTTCCTAATTGTTTACCGTCAATGACCTTGTCATTTTCAGTGAACAAGTTTTCAGGGCGACTAAAATAGTTAATTTTTTTGAAGAATAGAGGTAATATTTTCTGCCAAATAGCAAAGTCAAATGCTTGCTGTAAACTGTCTTTTAAAATTTTTTCTTTCATTTTTTATTTTTTGATTATTTTTTGATTATTTTTTGATTATTTAGTAAAGATTTTATTTGCCTGATTGTTATTTCATTAAGCTGAATTAACCCATCTTTTAGTTGCTAAAACTTTCAGTGATAATAATTTCAGGATTTAAGGTTTTAACTTCTACCATTTTTTGTAATTCCTGTTCATTTACTTGATCCATTAAAGGATAGGCTTTAATAATCTCAATGATTTGCTCCAAAATGATAGCTGGTTTTAACGGGTTTTTTTTCAAAGTCCGTTGAAACTTATTAATATCTCTTTGCAAATTTTGAAAACGCCCTTGCCTTAAAGCGTCTTTAGCTTTGATGATTAAAGTTTTTTCTTCTTCACTGGTCAAGTCTAAATTGAGTATAGCGTCTAAATAAGTATTTGCTTTTTTTTCGTTTGGTCCTTGAGTAGTATCAATTTTTTTATCTTTTGCTTTCTCTTTTTCTAATAAATTTGAAAACAATAAAACACCTGATTGGACTTGTTCGTGGTGTTGTGAATGTAAGGCAATTGCTTTTTCTAAAATATCTGCTTCAAATATTTTTACTGTTTCTAAAAAGGTAAGCTCCTCTGTTTCTTTATTGCCTTTTATTAAAATAAAAGCATCTCGTTTATTGTCTTTGATGTAGCAGATAGTACTTTGATTAAAATCTTTATTGTCTCTTCCTACCCTTGCACGCAAAGGCATATTTTTAATTCTCTTAAATAATTCAGGCGTTTTATCTTTAATATCTCGAATCATCATCAAATAAGTTAACTTCTCATCTTTTTCTTCTTCTATTTCTTTATCAAAAAGCCCAAAGGTTTCGGTTTCTTCATCAGGTGAATATATTTGGCTGTCCTCACCCAGTGCAGCGTGAAATGATTGTAATTTCATAATTGCCTTTTTCTCCAGTTCAATATCATTGTTTACTTTAGCCGTAGGATAAAAATTAAAAATATGAATTTCATCAGCTGTTGAACCAATTCTGTTTACACGTCCAATTCTTTGCATTAATCGGGTAGAGTTCCAAGGTGTGTCATAATTTACAATGACATTAGAACGGTGCAGGTTGATACCTTCAGCCAACACTTCTGTTGTGAGAATGATGCTGTAATTATTTTCTTGTTCGGCTTTTGGCAAATTAGCATCAAAATTTTTGCGAACTGTTGGCATTTTATCTTTACGAGATTTACTATCAACCGAAAGAATACTGGCTGTGATATGTGTTTTTAATTCTCTTTCTAAGTATTCTGTAGTTTCCTTGCTTTCAGAAAAAACTACTAATTTTGATTGTGGATTTATTGACTTACTTAAAAGTGTGTTTTTTAAATATTCAACAAACACTTCTAATTTTGGATCTTTGTTTACTTTTTCCCATTTAGCCGAAAGGTCTTTCAATAGTTTTAAATCATTTTGTAAACCAGGTAAAAAATCATACTCAAAATCGTCGGGTTCACAAATATCTATAGTAGGATCTTCAATAGATTTTTCCAAAACCAAGTTCATTAGTTCTTCTTCTTTGCCTTCGTTAATCATATCTGAAACAGGCAAATTAGGTGCAATAAAAATGCGGCCATTTTCAAACATTGTCACCATTGCCTCGGTAGCTTTTATAAAGCGAAAAAGTGATTGTTTGAAAGCGAAAAAACTACTGTCAATTCTTTTCACCAAAAGCGTTTTCATAATTTTGGCCAACTGTGCCGAAATCATATCTGCTTGTTTATATTTACTCTTTTTATGCGGCTTTAAAAAACTAATAGCACGATAACGGTTATATTTTAGCCCTTGTGTTTCGTGTCCTAAAACGTGAATAGTTGTGTCATACAATTTTTCTAAGTGTGGTTCAAGCACATAAAGTATTTTTTTAGGTTGTTTTACTTTTGGAAATTTGATCTCTTGTTTTTTAAGGTCATTAGAGTACAGTTCGTGAGCCATCAAATCTGTTCTTGTTCTACGAACAATGAGTGGTTCAATAACTTTGGTTCTCACTTTTTCATAAATCTTTTTTACACCCGCCTGAACTTTTACGAGATCAGGTTCGTCCTTTAATTTTTTGTAAGGGTCGATAATTTCTTTTCTAAAAAAATGCTGTAAGTTTCCTATTTCAAGGCTTGACTCTTTACTGTCTTGAAATAAGTAAACTTGGTTAGCAATGTCTTCAGGTTTATTATTTAAAGGCGTAGCAGAAACAAGAATAACCCGTTTAGGAACATTTTTACCATCAGGTAAAACTCTTCTTGTCGGTGTTTTACAAATCTTTTGTAATTCGTTGTACATTCCTGCTGTATCGGAACGAAACTTATGTGCTTCATCAACGATGATTAAATCGTAAATCGTAGCATCATTAATTTTATGCAAACTACCGTTTGTAATAATTTTTACATTGTCTAAATTGAATTTTTCAATGGTTTCAGCCCAGTTTTCTTTTAATGCTGGAGGAATAATAATTAATGTTCTTGAACGGTGTTCAGGAAAGCCGTTGGTATAAAAATATTTTTTAGCGATTAAAGTTGAAACAATTGTTTTTCCAAGCCCAACGACATCAGCTAAAAAAAAGCCATTGTGTTTCATCAGTTTTGTGAAGCCGTCATTTACGGCATCTACTTGATAGGAAAGCCTTTTGAAACCTTTTGGTAAATCAGAAATAGAGTTTGGATCAAACTCAATACTTTTTCCAAAGTACTCAATTAGAAATTTTAAGTAAACTTCATAAGGTGTATAGTGGTCGTTTAAGTAAGTTTCTTGTTGAAGTTTTTCAATGCTATTCGTATCTACAGGAACAGCTTCTTCCCAAAGCCTGTCAAAAGTTTTGGTTGCAAAATCAATATCAGAGTTATCTCTTAATTCAACATTAAATTCAAAGTTTTTAGAAAGGCCTGCATCTGTTAAGTTGCTTGAACCTGTAATGACGGAACCATAACCATGGTCGTGTTTTTCTTGCTCTCTAAAAATATAAATTTTTGCGTGAATATTTTGTTTTGGGTGTATTTTTATTTTTACTTTTCTAGTGGTAATGTCTTTAATTAATTGAACCATTCCAGCTTCAATAATTTTGTCATATTCTGCTTCTTGTATATTCTTTTTTATTGCCTGAAAAAATTCTCCTTGTGCCTTTTCTGCATCACCATCAAATAAAATTCCTTGTTGGTTGGCCTGATAAACCAAAGAGTCAATATTAATACCTACAAGAATCCTTATTTCTTGAGCATTCTCAACAAATTCACGAATTTGAAAATATCCTGATGCACGAAAGTATCCGATTAAAGCGTCTAAGAAATAAATATTTTTATGTTTAAAAATACCTTCTATTTTGTTTAAAAGTGTATTTTGATCTTCGTTAGTAAAAAATTTAGTATTCATAGTTTTTGTGCTTTTTGTAATTTTTAAATAATTCAAACAATTATTTAAAATAAATATGTATTTTTTTATACAACTATAGATACAACTATAGAATAGTTAAAAATAATTAAATATACCAATTAATGACTGATACAATAAAAATAGTAGTACCAACATTAGTAATATTAGCAATCAATATTAGTAACAATAATAACCATACTAGTTTTAGTCAGTTATTTACCCCTTGATAATTTATTTTTGTGAGTACTGCATCAACACATTAATGACCAATATAAATCAATATAAATCAATATAAATTAATATAAATCAATATAAATTAATATAAACCTATAACAATTAAATATTTATGAACACTACAGAAACACTTAACTCTTTAGACATTGTTTTAGCCAATCCCCGTGGGTTTTGTGCGGGCGTAGACCGTGCGATTGAAATCGTTGAATTGGCATTAAATAAATTTGGTGCACCTATTTATGTGCGACACGAAATTGTTCATAATACCTTTGTAGTTGCTGATTTAAAAAATAAAGGGGCTATTTTTATTGAAGACCTAAACGATGTACCTGTAGGCAGTACACTTATTTATAGTGCCCACGGTGTACCCCGCTTAGTGCGTAAACAAGCCGAAGCACGGTTATTAAATGTATTTGACGCTACTTGCCCTTTGGTTACTAAAGTACACATTGAAGTTATGAAGTTGCGTAAAGAGCACTATGATATTGTGATGATTGGCCATGAAGGACACCCAGAGGTAGAAGGAACTATGGGGCAAGCTGATGATGGTGTTGGTATGTATTTAGTTGAATCTGAAGCTGATGTGGCTCTATTAAACCCTGTACAAACAGACAGGTTAGCCTATGTGAGTCAAACTACTTTGTCAGTAGACGATACTTTAAATATTGTCAAAGCCTTACAAATACGCTTTCCGAGTATCAAAGCCCCGAAAAAAGCTGACATCTGCTATGCCACACAAAACCGTCAAGATGCAGTCAAGGTCATGTCTGCTCAAGTTGAGTTAATCATTGTAGTTGGTAGTCCAACCAGCAGTAATTCTAATCGTTTAGTAGAAGTATCACGTTTAAAAAACGTACCTGCTTATATGGTAGACAATGCCAGTGAAATTAATCCAAATTGGTTATTAAATATTAGCCGAGTGGGTGTAACAGCAGGCGCTTCTGCACCTGATATTTTAATTCAAGACGTATTAGTACGATTAAAAGCATTGGGTGCTGTCAGTGTACGTGAATTAAACGGTGTAGAAGAACACGTACATTTTTCAATCCCTAAAGGATTAAAATAAGTAAATAAGTAAATAAGTAAATAAATAAGTAAGCAAGTAAGTAAGCAAATAAATAAATAAGTAAGCAAGTAAGCAAATAATTTTGTTATAAATTATCAGTAAACTATTAATACAACCATACAGGACTATAATGCTATGACTAAAATATCTAATTTTATGCATCAACCTTCTGTTGATAAAGTATGGTTAAATAGTTATCCGAAAGACGTTCCAGCAACGTTAAATTATGATGTATATACCTCACTAAACCATCTATTAAGCGAGGTATATACCACTTATGCAGACAGAGTCGCCTATCATTGCATGGGCAGTGACTTAACTTATGCTGAATTAGACAAACAGTCTAAACACATTGCAGCTTGGTTACGCTTTAAAGGCTTACAACCTGGAGACCGAGTTGCAGTGATATTGCCTAATATTTTGCAATATCCTTGCGTAACAGCAGGTATTTTACGTGCAGGTATGGTGTGTGTAAATACGAATCCTTTATATACTGCCACAGAACTTAAACACCAGCTAAATGATTCAGGCGCTACGGCAGTATTTATTTTAGAAAACTTTGCCCATGTTTTACAAAGTATTTTACAAGAAACCACTATTAAACACATTGTGGTCACTGGTATGGGTGACTGTTTAAGTTGGTGGAAAGCCCCTATTGTCAATTACCTTGTACGTAAAGTCAAAAAACTAGTGCCAGCGTTTAATTTACCAGCGCAACACACCACTACATTCAATGCTATGCGTTCACAAGCCCGTTTGTTAAGCTATCAAGCCGTTATTAGCACAATGAGTGATTTTGCATTTTTACAATATACGGGTGGGACAACGGGCGTGAGTAAAGGTGCTGCTTTAACGCACCGCAATATTGTCTCTAATGTCTTGCAATTAAAAGCGTGGATGCAGCCCAGAATGAAAGAGTTGCCTATTAACCATCAATTGGTGATGGTGTGTGCTTTACCGATGTACCATATTTTTTCATCAACGATGTCCACTATGATGGGAGCAAGTTTAGGGGCAAAAAATATTTTAATTCCTAATCCACGTGATTTACCCGAGATGATTAAAACATTAAGCCGTTTTAAAATCAATATGTTTCCCGGCGTGAATACTTTATACAATGCTTTAGTCAGTCACCCTGATTTTAAGACGATTGATTTTAGTGAGTTAGTCATTACCAACGGTGGTGGTATGCCTGTGTCGCGTGCAGTGGCAGACAAATGGTTTGCCGCTACAGGGTGTTGTATTGCCGAAGGTTATGGCTTGTCTGAAACATCACCAGTAGTCAGTAGTAATATTGCAATTGCTCAAGAATATTCAGGGACTGTTGGTTTACCATTGCCTGATACAGAAATAGCAATTCGTGATGAACAAGGGCAAAACCTTGCTTTAGGCGAGGTAGGTGAAATTTGTATTCGCGGCCCACAATTGATGCAAGGCTATTGGAATCAACCTGATGAGACTGTAAAAGTGTTGTATCCAGATGGATTCTTTAGAAGTGGTGATTTGGGCTTAATGACTGAAACAGGCCATTTAAAAATTGTAGACCGTATTAAAAATATGATTTTAGTTAGCGGCTTTAATGTCTATCCATTTGAATTAGAAAATGTGGTGGCATTGCACCCAGGTGTTTTAGAATGTGCGGCAATTGGTATTCCTCATGAAAAATCGGGTGAAATTCCCTGTATCTATGTGGTTAAAAAAGACAATGCTTTAACTGAAGCAGAGTTATTAGAATTTGCCGCAAAAAGTTTGACTAGTTATAAACGGCCTAAAAAAATAGTCTTTGTAGATAGTTTGCCTAAAAGCAATGTAGGAAAAATTTTACACCGTGAATTACGTAACAATGCTATAGCTGCTATTGTAAATAAAAATTAAAAATTAAAAATTAATGTACAACATACAACACATAAAAAATATACAACGCCTAAAAATATAATATATTTAATATAGATAACAACAATAGATAATAATAGATAATAATAGATAACAAATAATTAAACGAATAATCAATCAACCTGTATCAACGTATATAAGGAGTTTATGATGTCTAATTCTAATACCCATTCTAATATTTATACACCGCCTTTACGTGACCAACAATTTGTATTGCACGAGTTGCTAAACGTAGAAAAAATATATGCTGAAATACCTCTATTTGCCGATGTAGACAAAAATACGATTAATCAAGTATTGGAAGCCGCAGGCGATTTTTGTACACAGGTATTGCAACCGATTAATGCTATTGGCGACCAACAAGGCTGTATATTAAATACAAAAACTCATACCGTTCAAACACCCGATGGCTTCAAAGCAGCTTATGTTGAGTTTGTAAAAGGCGGCTGGAGTGGTTTAACTGCTCACCCCTCTTACGGCGGTCAAGGTTTGCCCCGATTATTAGAAGTGGCTTTTTTTGAAATGATGTATGCCAGTAATCAAGCTTGGGCTATGTATCCTGGTTTAGCACATGGGGTGTATATGGCATTAGAAGCACACGGCTCACCAGAACAAAAGCAGCGTTTTTTACCTAAATTGGTTTCAGGTGAGTGGCTAGGTACAATGTGTTTAACCGAACCACACTGCGGAACAGATTTAGGCTTAATCACTACTAGAGCTTTACCGCATACTGACGGCATTAGCTATACCCTTACGGGCAATAAAATTTTTATTTCAGCAGGTGAACACGATTTATCAGACAACATCATTCATTTAGTATTGGCTAAACTGCCCAATGCACCTGAAGGTAGCAAAGGAATCAGTTTATTTATTGTCCCTAAATTTCAAGTAGATGCTACAGGACATATCATTAAAAATACCGAAGGTATCTATGAGAGAAACTCAATTTACTGCACAGGGTTAGAGCATAAAATGGGTATTAATGGCAACGCGACTTGTCAGCTGTCTTTAGAAGGTGCAACGGGTTACTTGGTTCATGAACCTAATAAAGGTTTACAAGCTATGTTTGTGATGATGAATGCAGCCCGTTTAGGCGTAGGTATGCAGGGCTTGGGTATCACTGATATGGCATATCAAATAGCTAAGAACTATGCCAAAGACCGTTTGCAAGGACGCAGTTTAAGCGGCGTAAAATCAGTCAATAAACCTGCTGACCCAATTATTGTTCACCCAGATGTACGCCGTGCTTTATTAACTGCAAGGGCTTATGCTGAAGGTGGGCGAGCAGTTGGATATTGGGTTGCACAACTCATTGACCAAAGCCATAATCATCTTGATGCAAGGGTACGGCAAAACAGTGAGCAGTTATTAGGACTAATGACACCTGTTGTGAAAGCCTTTATGACTGATAACGGTTTTCAGTGTGCCAGCGATTGTTTAGGTGTTTTCGGAGGACACGGTTATTTACGCGATTGGGGTATGGAACAATTGGTACGCGATGCAAGAATTAATATGATTTATGAAGGAACGAATGCAATTCAAAGTTTAGATTTATTGGGACGAAAAGTTCTCAAAGACCAAGGGGCTGCACTTGGTTTATTTGGCAAAGAAGTTGAAATATTTTTAAATGAAGCCGCCGTCGATATTGATATGATAGAGTTTACAATGCCATTAATGACGTTGGGGCAAAAAATACCGAAACTTACTAGCCATATTGGCGTTAAAGCTATGGCGAACCCAGACGAAATAGGGGCTGCCAGCGTGGATTATTTACGGATTGTAGGGCATTTAGTGTATGGCTATTTTTGGGCAAGAATGGCAAAAATTGCGTTGCAACAGATTAAAACTGCCCAGCAAAATAACATTGAACCTGATACATTTTATGTAGCTAAATTACATACAGCCCGTTTTTATTTTCAAAAACTGATGCCTGAAGTAGACAGTTGTATTGCCCGTATTAAAACAAGTGGCAGCAGCATTATGGCAATGCCAGACAATTTATTTTGATTCAATTAATATAATTTAACGGTATTGCTACTTAAAAATAGTTATTGTGTTTTTTATCTTACGCAAGCTTTATTTTGCTAAGAAAATTTTAGAAATATATACTTTAACCATATTAAAGTAGCAATGCCAATTTAACTTAAT
>JBEDNN010000051.1:0-30315 GCA_041170585.1 Pseudomonadota bacterium
AAAATCGGTAATGTTAAATTTTAACTTTTACAGTATTTATGTTGGTATATTGTCTTGTTGATTTTACTAATTATTTCTTAATTATTAAATTTCTTTTATCAGTGATATTTTAACATTACCATAAAATCAATAAAAATCAATAAAAATCAATATGAGTTTGACAAAGTAAAAATAATAGAATAGAATTATATTCTTTGCTACTCTTAATAACTTATTAAAAATAATTAGTTATTGGTTGATATAATTCAGCCAACTTAAGTGAAGCTATCTTAGACTTTCTTTTCCGTAAGGGTCCAAAACTTTGCAACATAGTGTTGCGGATAGTTGGAAATAAAAAATGATACAAACAGAATCAAGATTGCAAGTTGCAGACAATACTGGTGCACGTGAAGTTTTGTGTATTAAAGTGTTGGGTGGTTCAAAACGCCGCTATGCATCTGTAGGAGATATTATTAAGGTTACCATTAAAGATGCTGCACCCCGTGGTCGCGTTAAAAAAGGTGATGTGTACAGTGCTGTTGTTGTTCGTACAGCAAAAGGTGTACGTCGTCCCGATGGTTCTTTAGTCAAGTTTGACGGCAATGCAGCAGTTTTGCTAAATGCCAAATTAGAACCTATTGGTACGCGAATTTTTGGTCCTGTTACCCGTGAGCTACGTACAGAGCGTTTTATGAAAATTGTTTCTTTGGCTCCAGAAGTTATTTAAAGGTACGAATAATGAATAAATTACGTAAAGGCGATGAGGTCATTGTAATTGCTGGAAAAGACAAGGGTAAGCGTGGTGTCATTTCTGCCCGCATTAATGAAAGTTTAGTCTTGGTAGATGGTGTTAATCAGGTTAAAAAGCATCAAAAGCCTAATCCAGCAGCCAATGATTTGGGCGGTATTATTTTAAAAACAATGCCCATTCAGCAATCAAACATAGCTATTTATAATGTGCTTTCAGGAAAACCTGATCGCGTTGGTGTTCAACTAAATGATGATGGTAGCAAAGTGCGTGTTTATCGCTCTTCTGGCCAAAAAATCGGAGTCCAATAATGTCTCGTTTTTATGATCACTATGTTGCAACGATAGTGCCGTCCATGATGAGTCAATTTAGTTATAGCTCTAGCATGGAAGTGCCGCGATTGCAGAAAATAACCTTAAATATGGGTTTGTCAGAGGCAGTAAATGATAAAAAAATCATTGATGCTGCTGTTTCTGATTTAACAAAAATAGCGGGTCAAAAGCCCGTTGTTACCAAAGCCAAGAAAGCAATTGCTGGTTTTAAAATTCGTGAGGGGTATCCGATTGGTTGTATGGTTACTTTAAGAGGGCAGGTAATGTATGAGTTTTTAGATCGTTTGGTTACTCTGTCGCTTCCTCGTGTACGTGATTTCCGTGGTGTGTCTGGCAGAGCCTTTGATGGTCGCGGTAACTACAATATGGGTATTAAAGAGCAGATTATTTTTCCAGAAATAGAATACGATAAAATTGATGTTATTCGTGGATTAAACGTATCAATTACAACCAGTGCAAAAACAGATGCCGAGTGTAAAGCATTGTTATCTGCGTTTCACTTTCCATTTAAAAACTGAGGCGGCCATGGCAAAATTATCCATGATCAATCGTGAGATTAAGCGTTCGTCATTGGCAGCAAAATTTGCTCCAAAACGTGCCTTATTAGAAGCTATAGTTGCAGATAATAGCAAAACTGAAGAAGAGCGTTACATTGCTCGTGTTGCCTTACAGGGTTTGCCCCGTAACTCAAATGTAACGCGTCAGCGTCGTCGTTGTGCAGTTACAGGTCGCCCGCGTGGTGTGTTTCGTAAGTTCGGCTTGAGTCGCATCAAGTTGCGTGAGATGGCGATGCGCGGAGAAGTTCCGGGCATGACCAAAGCAAGCTGGTAAGCAGCAGCTCAACAAAGATATAGGGGCGTACAAAATGAGTATGAGCGATCCAATCGCAGACATGTTGACCCGCATTCGTAATGCGCAACAAGTCGAGAAAAAAACTGTCGGTATGCCATCTTCTACACTGAAGGTGGCAATAGCTAAGGTCTTACAAGACGAGGGTTATATAGATGCGTATAGCATTGAATATGATTCTGGAAAAGCCAATTTGACTATTTCTTTGAAATATTATGCTGGTAAAGCAGTTATTGATCGCTTAGAGCGAGTCAGTAAGCCTGGTTTGCGTATATACAAAGGCAAGGATGAAATTCCGACCGTCATGAATGGCTTAGGTATTGCCATTGTGTCTACACCTCGGGGTGTAATGGCAGATCGTCATGCCCGTACCCAAGGTGTGGGCGGTGAAGTTATCTGCTACGTAGCATAAAGGAGAATATATGTCACGTGTTGCAAAAAATCCAGTAATTTTAGGCGCTGCTACAGCTAGCATAGATGCGGGTATTATCACTATTAAAGGGATTAATGGGTCTCTTTCGCAAGTAATTGATAAAAATGTTAAAGTTTCTATTGATTCGGGTCTGATTACCTTTGAATCTCTAGTTGCTCAAGCAGGTCCTATGTCTGGTACTTTACGTGCTTTAATCCATAATATGGTTATCGGTGTAACAAAAGGTTTTGAAAAAAAACTGACCTTAATCGGTGTCGGTTATAAAGCTCAAGCCCAAGGTGATAAAATAAATCTTGCATTAGGTTTTTCTCATCCTGTGGTTCATTCTATGCCTGCAGGTATAAAAGTTGAGACTCCGACGACAACAGAAATTTTAATCAAAGGTGCTGATAAGCAGCGTGTTGGGCAAGTTGCAGCTGAAATTAGATCTTATAGACCGCCAGAACCTTATAAAGGTAAGGGCGTTCGCTATGCTGATGAGGTAGTAGTCATCAAAGAAACCAAGAAAAAATAAGTACGGGTAACCAAATGATTAATAAAAATTCTGCGCGCTTACGTCGTGCTAAAAAAACTAGATTGCATATTTTAGATTTGGCAGTTAATAGACTTTCTGTCCATCGCACTAACACGCATATTTATGCTACGGTGTTTTCAGCAGACGGTTCAAGAGCTTTAGCAACCGCTTCTACGCTTGATGCTAGCGTTAAGGCTTTATTGGTAGGAAATGGTTCTAATAAAGCCGCTGCCAGCGTGGTCGGAAAAATAGTTGCTGAGCGTGCCAATGCCGTTGGAATTAATAAGGTTGCATTCGATCGCGGTGGTTTTCGCTATCATGGCCGCATTCAAGCGTTAGCCGAAGCTGCGCGTGAATCGGGTTTACAGTTCTAAGCAGTATTAATAGGTGAATTAATGTCTAAAGTAAATTCAAAAGCGATAGCAGCCGAAGATCAGGGTGATGGCTTAAAAGAAAAAATGATCGCTGTTAATCGCGTATCAAAGACAGTTAAGGGTGGCCGTGTGATGGGTTTTGCTGCTTTAACTGTAGTTGGTGACGGTAATGGATCCATTGGTATGGGTAAAGGTAAGGCAAAAGAAGTTCCTGTTGCAGTCCAAAAAGCAATGGAAGAAGCCCGTCGTAATATGTTTAAAGTACCGCTAAAAAATGGTACTCTACACCATACGGTCATCGGCCGTCATGGTGCAGCAAAAGTTATGCTGTCCCCTGCACCAGAAGGTACTGGTGTAATTGCTGGTGGTCCAATGCGTGCTGTATTTGATGTGGTGGGTGTACGCAACGTAGTAGCAAAAAGCATTGGAACTAGTAACCCATATAATATGGTTCGCGCTACTCTATCTGGTTTAGCCAGTTTGCACACACCTGCTGATATTGCCGCTAAACGTGGTAAAACAGTACAAGATATTTTAGGTTAAAATTATGTCTCAAAAAACAGTCACCGTAAAGTTAGTTCGCTCACCTATTGGATGCAAAATTGATCATCGTGCTACAGTACGAGGTTTAGGTTTAAGAAAAATGAATAGCGTCGCAACTCTAATAGATACCACTGAAGTACGTGGTATGATTAATAAAATTAGCTACCTAGTTCAAGTTCAGTCTTAATTGTAAGACTACTAAATACTTTTAGTAAAACAATATTAAAAAGTAAATTAACTTGAAATAAATATCGCGTTATATTCACATTAAAGCTAAATTCAATGTTTTAAATATAGGAATGCCATGAAACTTAATATGATTCAGCCTGCAGAAGGCTCAAAAAAAGATCGTCGTCGTGTTGGACGAGGTATTGGTTCTGGTTTAGGTAAGACTGCTGGTCGTGGTCATAAGGGTCAAAAATCCCGTGCTGGTGGATTTCATAAAGTTGGTTTCGAAGGTGGTCAAATGCCTTTACAAAGACGTTTACCTAAACGTGGATTCACCTCACTGACTGCACGATTCGTTGGTGAAATTAATTTAAATGACCTATCTAATTTTGATGGCATCGTTGATTTATCTACTTTAAAGTCAAGAGGCTTGATAAATCAGTTAATTAAAGATGTTAAAGTGATTAATACAGGAGAAATTACCTGTGCCTTAACTTTACGCGGTATTCGTGTTACAGCTGCTGCTAAGCTTGCCATTGAGGCTGCTGGTGGTAAAGTAGAGAATTAATGTTACTGTGAAAAATTACTGTGAATACTACTAAAATAGATCGTTTTGCAGAACTAAAATCTCGTTTATGGTTTCTGCTACTTGCCTTAATTGTTTATCGTCTAGGGACACATATTCCAGTTCCTGGGATAGATTCCAACCAGCTTGAACAGCTGTTCAATCAAAATAAAGGCGGAATACTAGATCTATTTAACATGTTCTCTGGTGGTGCCCTGTCTCGTTTTAGTATATTTGCATTGGGTATTACACCGTATATATCTGCTTCAATCATTATACAACTATCAAGTGCAGTTATTCCAGTGCTAGAAGATATGAAGAAAGAAGGCGAGTCTGGTAAAAAGAAAATGACGCAGTACACACGTTATTTGACTTTAGTCTTAGGTACATTCCAAGCTTTTGGTATAGCAGTATTTTTAGAGTCTCAATTAGGTTTAGTCATTACACCGGGTACTTGGTTTAAAATTATTACAATTCTTACGCTGATGACTGGTACCATGTTTTTGATGTGGTTGGGTGAGCAAATAACTGAACGTGGCTTGGGTAATGGCATATCAATTATAATATTCTCTGGAATTGTTGCTGGATTACCTACTGCAGTTAGCAGTACTGCAAAAATGATTAGTTCTGGTTCACTGTTGCCCATAGTTTCCATATTATTGTTATTTTTAATAGTTGGTGTGACTGCATTTGTTGTGCTGATGGAACGTGCTCAAAGAAAAATAACTATAAATTATGCTAAGCGTCAAGTAGGAAATAAAATTTACGGTGGTCAATCTTCTCATCTACCATTTAAGCTAAATATTGCTGGCGTCATTCCTCCGATATTCGCTTCGTCAATCATTCTTTTTCCCGCGACTATTGCTGATTTCTTTAGTGCGAATGAAAATTTAAGATGGTTGAAAGATATTGCCAATGCTCTAAGGCACGGTGAGCCTTTATACATGTTTCTTTATGCTATCATGATTGTATTTTTCTGTTTTTTTTATACAGCACTCATACATAATAGCAAGGAAGTTGCAGACAATTTAAAGCGTAGTGGTGCTTTCATTCCTGGTATTCGTCCTGGGGAGAATACAGCAAATTATATGGATAAGGTTCTTGTGAGATTAACTTTAGCGGGTTCTTTATATCTAGTACTAGTTTGTTTAATACCAGATTTGTTGAGTGTCAAATTGAAAGTTCCTTTTTACTTTGGTGGTACTTCTTTGTTAATCATTGTAGTTGTTGCAATGGATTTCTGGGCTCAAATACAAAATTTCATTTTAAACCAACAATATGAACCACAGTTAAAAAAATATAACTTTAAGCCATAAACAAGATTCAAAAAAATTGGTGAGTTGTATTAAAAATACATTAATCAGTAGTAGCACTAGTAGTAATGATATTAACTGAAAATTAATCTCTTACTTAATTTTTTATCTAAAACCGTTAAATAAAAAGATTATTAAATATGCCAAAAGATGATTTTATACAGATGGCAGGTGAAATTTTAGAGAATTTGCCCAATGCTACATTTCGTGTGAAATTAGAAAATGGGCACACCGTTCTGGGACATATTTCAGGTAAAATGCGTATGAATTATATTAAAATTTTACCTGGTGATAAAGTAACAGTAGAACTTACACCCTATGATTTAACTAGGGCACGTATTGTATTTAGAGCTAAATAGACTAGGGAAAAAATATGAAAGTAATGGCTTCAGTAAAGCGGATTTGCCGCAACTGCAAAGTAATTAAGCGTCACGGAGTTGTGCGTATAATTTGCACAGATCCAAGACACAAGCAGCGTCAAGGTTAATTAGACGAACCATATAGGACACAACATGGCACGTATTGCAGGTATAAATATTCCAGGTCATCAGCATGCTGAGATTGGTTTAACAGCGATTTATGGTGTAGGTAAACCAACAGCACGCAAAATTTGCGATGCCACTGGTATTCCTAATACTAAAAAAATCAAAGATTTGACAGACAGTGAACTAGAAAAAGTTCGTGAACAGCTGGCTACCATTACTGTAGAGGGTGATTTGCGCCGCGAATTACAGTTGTCTATCAAACGACTAATAGACTTGGGTTGTTATCGCGGTCAACGTCATAAAAAAGGATTGCCTGTTCGCGGTCAACGAACCCGAACTAACGCCCGTACTCGGAAAGGACCTCGTAAAAGTGGTATTGCGTTAAAAAAATAAATTGTAGAACTTAATTAAGGTTATCAATCATGGCTAAACAGCAAGTAATTGCGGCGGCACGTGCCCGTCGCAAAGTAAGAAAGCAGGTATCTGAAGGCATTCTTCATGTTCATGCATCTTTTAATAATACCATAGTAACTGTTACGGATCGCCAAGGAAATGCTCTATCTTGGGGAACTGCTGGTGGATCAGGCTTTAAAGGCTCACGTAAATCAACACCATTTGCAGCACAGGTTGCCGCTGAAAAAGCAGGTCGATTAGCATTAGAATATGGTCTTAAGAGTCTAGACGTTGAAATAAAAGGTCCAGGTCCTGGTCGTGAGTCGGCTGTCCGTGCAATGAGTGCATTAGGTATTCGTATTACGTCTATTACTGATGTAACGCCTATGCCTCATAATGGCTGCCGTCCCCCGAAGCGTCGTCGTATTTAGTCAAGAACAAAATTTAGTATTAAAAATTTCTCATTACAACAGTTAACACTGTTGTAACTTTTCATAAGACCACCGTTTAACGCGCTAATTTGTAGTCCAACACAATATATTATTATAAATTAATATATGCTTGACTATCAGCGTTTAAAGATTAAACATTAACTGGAGTTCACTGTGGCACGTTATTTAGGTCCAAAACTAAAACTATCACGCCGTGAAGGTGTCGATTTATCGCTAAAATCTTCTCGTCGCTCTTATGATTCAAAGTGCAAGCATGAGACTAAGCCTGGGCAGCATGGAAAAACATCTGGTGCTCGTACCAGCGATTATGGCTTACAATTACGTGAGAAGCAAAAAGCTAAGCGTATGTACGGTATTCTTGAATCACAATTCCGTCGCTATTTTGAAGCTGCTGACAAAAAGCGCGGTAACACTGGCGAAAATTTGATTAGCTTGTTAGAGTCTCGATTTGATAATGTTGTATACCGAATGGGTTTTGCCTCAACTCGTGCCGAAGCACGTCAGTTGGTAAGCCATAAAGCTTTTACTCTAAATGGACAGACAGCTAATATTCCTTCTATACATATTAAAGCTGGCGATATCGTAGCTGTTCGTGAAAAAGCTAAAAAACAGACCCGTATTGCTGAAGCATTAGTATTATCTGCACAATCAGGCACTCCAATTTGGATTTCTGTTGATGCGGCTAAATTAGAAGGTATATTTAAACAAATCCCAGACCGTGCAGATGTTGCTCAAGAAATTAATGAAAGTATGATTGTTGAATTATATTCTCGTTAATGCTTCATTTATTAGAATTTTATAAATACAAAAATGTAGACGAGTATTTAATAAGTTAAATATTCATCTACAATTTTGCCTTTAATATTTCATCAATGATATTGTTACTTTAGAATAATTTGTTAATTTTTATTATTTTTACTTTAAAATAAATAAATACTACTTACTTATGTTAAGTAATACACTTTTTTAATTAGATGCTCTAAGTCTCATTAAAACGTTTTAGTAATATCTTTTTAAGATGTGCTAAAATACTATGTTTTAAAATAAAATTGCGCTGCTCATATTGTAGCTATTATTATTTCCTATAAGGATATCTCTATGCTGAATAATGCTTTGCTTAAGCCAAAAAACATTCAAGTTGAAGCCTTAGGTCTTTACAGTGCAAGAGTTGTTCTGCAGCCGTTAGAACGAGGTTTTGGTCACACTCTAGGCAATGCTTTACGCCGTATTTTGCTTTCTTCTATGCAAGGGTATGCACCTACTGAAGTTTCTATTGTAGGTGTCCTACACGAATATTCAACTATTGACGGTGTTCAAGAAGATGCTGTAGATATTTTATTAAACCTTAAAGGTATCGTATTTGTACTGCATAACCGTGATGATGTTACTTTAACTATTAATAAAAAAAATGAAGGGATTGTTACTGCTGCTGATATAGAACTTCCACATGATGTTGAAATTTTAAATCCAAATCATGTATTAGCGCACATGTCAGGTGGTAGCTTAGAGTTAGAAATTCGGGTTGAAAAAGGCCGTGGGTATGTACCAGGTAATTTACGATCATTTCGTGACGACCATTCAACTAAAGTTGGTCGAATTATTATGGATGCTTCATTTAGCCCAATTAAAAAAGTGAGTTATGAGGTTGACACTGCCCGTGTTGAGCAACGTACTGATTTAGATAAGTTAATAATGACTATAGAAACAAATGGTTCAATTAGCCCAGAAGAGGCTGTTAAGCAAGCTGCACGGGTACTAGTTGAGCAAGTAGCTGTCTTTGCTTCTTTAGAAGGTATTGTACAGTCCTTCAACGCACCAGTGGTAGGTATAGAAGTTGACCCAGTTTTATCTAAACCTGTTGATGATTTAGAATTAACGGTTCGTTCGGCTAACTGTTTAAAAGCTGAAAATATTTTAATGATTGGTGACTTAGTTATCAAAACAGAAAATGAATTGTTAAAAACACCTAACTTAGGTCGTAAGTCTTTAAATGAAATTAAAGAAGTCTTAGCCCTACGTGGATTGACACTGGGTATGAAAATATCTAATTGGCCACCTGTAATCGCTTAATTCTAATTTTTAATTAGTAGCTATTTATTTAGCTAAACTGAAGTATATTGTGCTGCCATCTACTTCTTTTTTATTCGCAGTAAACGGCTCCGCTACTTATCATTCAGTTGAGTAGATAGAAGAAGCTGAATTAACATCTAAAGGTATTAATATGCGTCACGGTAATGGATTACGTAAGTTAAATCGTACTAGCAGTCATCGTTTAGCCATGTTACGTAACATGTCTATTTCTTTATTACAACACGAGGCAATTAACACAACTTTGCCCAAAGCAAAAGAGTTACGCCGTGTAGTAGAGCCTTTAATTACTTTGGCTAAAGTAGATACTTTGGCTAACCGCCGCTTAGCACACGCTCGTTTACGTGATGATGTAATTGTTACGAAACTATTTACAGTCTTAGGGCCGCGTTTTGCTAAACGTCTTGGTGGTTATACGAGTATTCTAAAAAACGGCTTTCGTCATGGTGATAAAGCACCTATGGCATACATGTTCTTAGTTGAAGATGATACAAATAAAGTGAATGCCACTTAACTCATAGTTTTAGTATGTTAACTAAAAGCCAGTACATGCTGGCTTTTTTCATTAAAACACTTTGTTAAAGATATAACTTATATATATTAAAAATATATATTGTATATAGATTAAATATACTAATTTTATATACTGATAATTACATTTTATACCGTTTATATTATTTAAGTTAATATCTAATTGTAGAAAAATTATCATTAAAATATATTTTTATTTTATTAATAATATAAATTAATAACTTTTAATTTAAATAGACAATTATTTATTAATAACTTGATATTATAATAAATTAATAACTATAAATTAATAACTTAATAAATTAATAAATATTATATTCTTATTATTAATATGCAGCAATACTTAATTATTGAAAAAAAACAAAAAGTAACTATATTCATAGTACTACTTATAAGTTTGGTTATTTTTAATATAGTTATATCAAGGGTTTGGGCAAATAGTATTACTATACCTAATTCATATGAAAATAAATCTATTCTTTCCTCTTTATCTACTCAAAATAAGTTTGATGATTTAGAGCCTTTACCAACTGAGATAGCTTTTAAAACCACTGCTAGTCGTCAAAACGATTTAATTTATATAAGCTTTAAAATAGCACCTAAATACTATCTTTATCAAGAAAAAATTAAACTAATACTAGATGATCCAAAAGAAAATCAAGTATCTACCTATTATAAAAACTTAAGCAAACCAAATTTTAAAGTACTATCACCTGTTTTTTCTAAAGCTACTTCACACTATGATGAGACTTTTAAAAAAGAGATGCTCATTTATCGTGACCAATTAACTCTTACTGTACCGCTTAAAGTCGTTAAAAATAAATCCATTCAATCATTAAATTTACCTTTGTCTTTAACCGTTTATTCACAAGGATGTGCAGACTTAGGAATCTGTTACCCACCACGTATTCAAAAAATAAATTTTAATGAGCAACAAGTGAACGGTACGATTAGTGAGCTAAAAAAAGATCCTTTGCTTGACACTCCTTTATCTGAATTACCACAGTCACCTATTTTATCGGATGGTTTAAAAACCACCCCCACTGTTAAAATTACTGATATAACCAATCAAACATCTACTATTACACAATTAATGTATATACAGCCAGTATGGTTATGGGCGTTAGAGTTTGTTGCCTTAGGTATATTATTGTCGTTTACGCCTTGTGTTTTACCAATGATTCCAATTGTTTTAGCAATGGTATTGAACAAAAAAACAGGACAAGTACTTACTACATTACATTCTCTTCAACGTTCGGTAATTTATTTATTTGGAATGTGTTTTAGCTATACTAGTTTAGGTGTTTTAGCTGGTTTGGCAGGTATAGGACTGGGTGGTTTTTTGCAGAAACCTTGGGTATTAATAGTCTTTGCTGGATTAATGGTCATTATGGCTGGGGCACAATTTAATTGGTACTGTTTGCGTCTACCAGATTTTTTACAAACGCGCTTAAATACATATTTACAATCAATTTATTTAGGTAATAAATCGGCTGTTGATTCTAAAAATAATACATCAAATACATCAGATATATCAAAAAATAATTATATCGCCCTATTTATCATGGGAGCATTATCAGCCGTGGTTGTGTCGCCCTGCGTAACACCGCCTTTAGCGGGTATTTTATTGTTTATTTCACAGACACAAGATGCCCTAAAAGGTGCTTTGGCTTTATTTAGTCTGTCATTAGGTATGGGGTTGCCGCTACTACTGATTACAATTGGTGGTGCAAATAGTTTACCTAAGTCAGGTATTTGGATGCAAAAAGTTAGTTATACTTTTGGTATTTTATTGTTATTAGTTGCGTTATGGACTTTACAATCGCTTATATCATCATTATTATTTAGCGTAATATTTGTTGCTTTATTGCTATTATTAGCAGAGCACTTAGGCGCTTTTCATGATACTCAATATTTAGTAACTCGTTCGGCACGTTTATTTAAAGCAGTCGCTTTATGTATATTGTGTTGGGCATTTGCAATTATTTTAGGTATTGCTATGGGACATACTAATATACAACGTCCGCTAGGTAATTTATCTTTGTTATCGCCGCATTTAATTGAAAAACCTACAGTATTTGAGACCATCTCTAGTGCAAAATTAATGCCATTACTACGCAATAATGTTAATTCAAACACATCGCCTTATATAGTAGATATTTATGCTGATTGGTGTGTGTCGTGTATTGAGTTTGAACGCCAGACACTCACTGACTCAAGCGTTCAACAGGCTTTAAAAAAATTTAAACGTCTAAGAGTTGATGTGACAAATAACACTGTTGATGATCAAGCACTTATGAAAAAATTGCAGTTGTTTGGGCCGCCTGCTATTTTATTTTATTCAGCAGCGGGTCAATCGTTAGGGGAAAGTAGTCAAATCATTGGCTTTAAAAATGCTAAACAATTTTTGCAGCATTTACAAATTATAAATACAACTTTGATGAATTTACCTTCATAATAAAGTTAAGTTTATTTAAAAAAATTTTAAAATTTTATATATGTTAAGTTAAATTTCTATACTTAATAATAAGTAATAAGTAATAAGTAATAAAGTTTACGTAAAATAGTTAAACCATCATTTTACGTAAGTCCTAAATAAGTAACCAGTAACAATTAATATTATTAACACAATGACTTAAAGTCAGAGGACAGTATGCTAAAAAATAAAAATATCACTATCGCCATTACTAAAACGACCACTAAAACACGTAAAAAAAATGCGATAGATGACCCTATGGATGCGAGTATTAAAGTCAGCACTAGTGTCAAAGCACCTAATAAAATTCCAACGGCTACTTTAACAGCTACAGATATTATCCCCACTTTGGCCGAAATTCAAGCGATGCCTGAATCCGATTATATGTGTACAGCACAATTGCACTATTTTCAATCTATTTTAGAAGGTATGCGACTTGAAATTTTAGCCAATACTGATGTAACCTCAGAGCACTTGCGTGATAATGTAGTAGTACCTGACCCTGTAGACCGTGCAACTATTGAAGAAGAGCATGCCATTGAATTACGTACCCGCGACCGTGAACGTAAATTACTAAAAAAAATCTCACAAGCTTTAGAGGCAATTGAACGTGGTGAGTATGGTTGGTGTGAAGAAACAGGTGATGCTATTGGTTTACGTCGATTGTTGGCGCGTCCAACAGCTACTTTGAGTTTAGAGGCTCAGCAACGCCGTGAATTGAAACAAAAAATGTTTGGTGATTAAGTCAGTTAATCTCGCTATTAATTTACCTTACAATATGAGTGATTTAACTCTTAACTTTAATTTAAGGTAATGTTCAAATAGCACTGATACAAGAAATTTAATAATTAAGAAGTAATTAGTAAAATCAGTACGACTGACAATATACTAACATAAATATTGTAAAAATTATAATTTAACATTACCTAATTTAAATGTAAACCTTTGATTTTTTTGCCAAAAAATATTGATACACCTTAATTATTATTTAAGATACTTATTTTTATAAAACTCACTAATTATGTTACGCTATGTTACCTTTCTTTAATAAACTTAAGACTAAAAATAGTCTGTCTCAAGAGAATGAGACAACTATAGGAATGAATAAAGAGTTGCTTAAAATGCAAACCATTCCAGCTGATAAAATAGTCACTAGAACTATTCAAAAAAATAATGATGAGCGACCCAATCGTTACAATTCACCTATCGGGGTTGATCCTAAGGCGATGGCAAGAGCGGCTGCTGCACGTATTGATGCAATTGAGCAAGAAATTGCCTTGGATTTACGGGGTTCAGCAGCAGCAAACATTGGTCTACACCCCAGAGCTAATCAAGTGGCTAGTCGTGCTGGTTTCAACCGCATTACACCCCCTAAGGGTGTTAATCCAGTAAAGGAAATTGAAATACCTGCGATGTTTCCTGCAGAAACGAATGCTAATTACACGGTAATGCCTGAAGTCTCAAATACCTTGATTTTGGGTGATACTAATTTTAGTGATATCATTGAGGTTAAAGAAGTCAGTATGGCACCGGCTGTTGAAGAGGCATCAATTTTATATGCTAATGGGCAGCTAGATGAAGCAATTAAATTATTATTAACAGCATTTAATGATAAAAATGCCTTGGGTAATAGCGAATTTAATGCATACCGCGTACTGTTTGATTTGTTACGTTATAAAGGAGATTCCCGTACCTTTGATTACTATGCTATTGATTTTGCAACAAAGTTTGAAAAATCTCCACCTGCTTGGGAGTTATCAACGCCATTAGAGCCTATTTCTTTAGACAATATTCCCGTATTAGATTTAGGTGAAATTTTAGATGCTAGCATTATTCCTGCTTTAGAGCAGCTTAAAGTAATTGCTTTGCACCATAAATATATTAGAATTAATGTAGGCAATATAACGAATATTAACTATACAGACGGATTTGGTTGTGAATTATTAATGCGGGTACTTAATGCATTCGAGAATACTGAATACCAGTTAGAATTAATTGGTACTCAACAATTATTTGGAAAATTATCGCCGTTTATTCAAAATAAACAAGCAGGTGTTTCTGGTCACTTGTGGTTATTGTATTTAGAAATGTTACGAATGCAAAATCAGCAAGTATTGTTTGACAATATCGCCTTAAGTTTCTCACGTCAATATGAGTTATCGCCACCTTCATGGCGTTCGCCCGCAAAGCAATTTATCAAAACGAACGATGAATTATCAGCGACTACTATAATTGTTGATCGGCCTGATAGTATTAAGTTATCGGGTGAAATTTATTCTAAAGGTGCTCATACAGATGGCAATGCTTTAATTAATCAGTTAGCTAAAGGATTGCATGACAATTCAGTAGTAGTATGTGATTGTCGCGATTTAAAGTTAATTGAATTTGAGGTAGCAGGTCGATTATTAACAGCATTAACTGCATGGTCAGCTGAATTAAAAACAGTAGAGTTTAAAAATCTATCTAACCCAATTGCAACTTTATTTGTAGTATTGGGTATTCAACACTTGGCGGTTGTTGAACGCCGTCGTGACGCTTAGTAGCTTAATTGTCGTATTAGTGAGTTTAACCATAAGTAGTAACTTATAAATGAAAATGAGTGTTTATAAAGTCATTTACAAAAATTATTTTTTATTTGAGCTTTCACTTGAGACTTTATCTGAAATTTCAAGTGAAATCAATTTTTTTCAAAAGCAAAAATAACACACAGAACAGCATAATAGCACCTAAAATATGTTTAATGCTATGCCCGCTTATTAATCCTGTAGCTTCATAAATAAATAAAATCAGGTAATTTTAACTTTTATAATATTTATACTGGTGCAGTAGCCTGTTGATTTTACTGGTTACTTCTTAAGTATTAAATTTCTTTTATCAGTGATATTTTTAACATTCTCCAAAATTATTATAGAAAAAAATAACATGCAACCTTCCTAAAGATTTTATTGAAAAAACATTAAAAAAAGCCTACTAAGGACAGACGTTAAAGGCGAGTAGATAAAAGAAAAATAATTAAAAAATGAAAAAGCAAGTAAGCCTTTTGCCAATGATGCTATAGCTGTTAGTAATCTTCAATCTTGTTAGTGAGTATAAAAGTAGGTAAAAAACCATATTTTGTATTGCTGTTTTATATTATTGGTTATTATAAATAATAGGTAATGTTAAATTTTAACTTTTACAGTATTTATGTTGTTATGTTGTCTTATTGATTTACTAACTACTTCTTAATTATTAAATTTATTGTATCAGTGCTATTTGAACATTACCAAATAATATAAGTTTACCGATGAAATACTTAATTAGGCTATCATTAGGTTATGGAATTAACTACACCCTTAGCCAATAAAATAGTATCTGTCGCTTTAGATACAACTAAATTTGTACAGTATGACAATAGCCCATTTGCGTTATACCAATGCTTTTTGCCTGCTGGCGACCAGCCCACAGCCATTGAGCAACTGACTGTAGGTATCCAAGATGGTTTAGCCTATCAAACTTTATTGGGGGTAACAGGTTCAGGCAAAACCTATACGATGGCAAATGTAATAGCCCGTACAGGCAGACCTGCTTTAATTCTTGCACCTAACAAAACATTGGCAGCACAACTGTACGCGGAAATGCGTGAGTTTTTTCCGCGTAATGCCGTAGAGTATTTCGTCAGTTACTATGATTATTACCAGCCTGAAGCCTATGTACCGCAACGCGATATGTTTATTGAAAAAGACTCATCTATTAATGAACACATAGAACAAATGCGTTTGTCTTGTACAAAAAGTTTAATGGAACGGCGTGATGTCATTATTGTGGCAACCGTTTCTTGTATTTACGGCATTGGTAACCCACGCGATTACCACCAAATGATTTTGACTTTACGCGTAGGTGATGCCTATAGTCCGCGTGATTTAGTCACTCGCTTGGTGTCTATGCAATATGAACGCAATGACATTGACTTTAGCCGTGGAACATTTAGAGTACGCGGTGATACGATTGATATCTTTCCTGCTGAACACGCTGAATTAGCCGTTCGCTTAGAGTTATTTGATGATGCCATTGAATCTTTGGCTTTTTTTGACCCATTAACAGGCAAAGTACAACAAAAAATTGCCCGCTTTACGGTATATCCAAGTTCGCATTATGTCACACCTAGAGCGACTGTATTGTCTGCCATTGAAACCATTAAGCTAGAACTAAAATCTTGCTTAGACGCGTTTAATGCTAATAATAAATTAGTAGAAGCACAACGCTTGGAACAGCGAACACGGTTTGACATTGAAATGATGCACGAGTTAGGCTTTTGCAAAGGCATTGAAAACTATACCCGTCATATTAGCGGCTCTAAAGCAGGTGATGCCCCGCCTACTTTATTGGATTACTTACCGCCTGATGCTTTGTTATTTTTAGATGAATCACACGTAGGCATTGGACAGCTTAATGCGATGTACAACGGCGACCGTTCACGTAAAACCACTTTAGTTGAATATGGTTTTAGATTACCCAGTGCATTAGACAATCGTCCACTTAAGTTTGAAGAGTTTGAAGCCAAACAAAGACAAATCATTTTTGTATCTGCTACACCAGGTAATTATGAATTGGAGCACAGCATAGGTAGTATTGCCGAACAAGTCGTACGGCCTACTGGTTTGATTGACCCTATTGTTGAAGTACGACCCGCCAATACACAAGTAGACAATATATTAGGTGAAATTAAACAACGCATTCAAGCAGGTGACCGTGTATTAATCACGACATTAACCAAACGTATGGCAGAAGATTTAACCGATTTTTTAGGTGAACATGACATTAAAGTACGTTATTTACACAGCGATATTGATACAGTGGAACGAGTAGAAATTTTGCGTGATTTACGCTTAGGGGCATTTGATGTGTTAGTGGGAATTAATTTATTGCGTGAAGGTTTAGACTTGCCTGAAGTGAGTTTAGTGGCTATTTTAGATGCCGACAAAGAAGGCTTTTTACGCAGTGAACGGAGCTTAATTCAAACGATTGGACGAGCTGCCAGAAACTTAAACGGTAAAGCAATTTTATACGGCGACCGTATCACCGATAGTATGAAACGTGCCATCAGTGAAACCAATCGCCGCCGTGAAAAACAAGTTGCGTTTAATACTCTACACGGCATTATTCCTGTGGGTATTAAAAAAGAGATTAAAGATATTTTAGACGGCGTTTATAGTGCAGCCAGCACCCGCGTAGAATTACGTAATACCCAAACCGCTGCTGAATTTACTGCAATGAGTGAAAAAGATTTAGACAAAGAAATTAAACGCTTAGAAAAACAGATGTTAGATTATGCTAAAGATTTACAATTTGAAAAAGCTGCACAAATCCGCGACCAGTTAGCACGCATTAAACAAGCGGTGATTGGCGTTTAGAGTTAAAAACTCACCATTACATTAATCTAGCATTAATCTAATATACCTCACCTGTTTAACATATTTTTTCTATACCAAGCATGAAAATGAACCATACCATCTTCTAAAGGTGATTGATAAGGGCCAGTATCATTTTCGCCCAATGTCCACAAAGCACGGCGACCTGCCTCCATACGTACTGCAAAATCATCATCTTCAAAACAAGTTTCAAAGTAAGCAGTTTGTTGTGCTTGACAAAATTCAGGTTCAAAATCCAAAATGTCCTTTGGATAAAAAAATGCTATTGTATTGAGTGTTTCATTGACACTTTTAGGCTGCAATAGTGATACTGTCAGTACATTTGGATACCACTCCACCATAATATTAGGATAATAACTCATCCAAATAGCCCCCTGTTTGGGTTTTGTAGAGTTGTGCCGTACCACAGCATCGTGTAAAGCTTGATAGGCTGGCGTACCTGAACCATTTGGCTTATCAAATAGTGGGTGTAACCCAACTGTTTGTACCGAATAATGGTCTCCGTATTGCCAACTTAAATTACTACAATCAACAAATTTACCCAATCCAGGATGCGATGATGCCACATGATAATCTTCTAAATATACCTCCATAAAAGTTTTCCAGTTATAAGCACAATGGTGTTGTTTAATGTCTCCTAGTACATAATTTGAAAAGTTCAGTTCTGGTGCAACTGTTATACCTGCTAAGTCTTTTAAAGGTTGATGCATGCCTGTAAACAATAAACCATTCCATACCTGTAAAGGGTATTGCGTCAAATGACGACACGGATTATTTTCAAAATGAGGGGCACCCAATAATTGCCCTGTGCTGCTATAAGTCCATTGATGTAATGGGCATACTATTGTGTTTGAATAGCCTAAATTACCTTTTCCACGCAGCAAAATGGCTTGACGATGGCGACAAATATTAGATGATAACGTAATATTACCATCAGCTTGACGAATTAATACCCTTGCTTCATTTTCATGCACTAAAGCGTAGTAATCACCTACGTTAGGAACGTATGAGGGGTGTCCCACAAATTGCGGGACTTGTGCAAACAGCTTTGTTTGCTCTGCAAAAAAAATTGCAGGATCAAAGTAAGCAGATACAGACAAAGGCAAAGGATATTGATGCAGCATAAATAGTGTAAAAAAATAATATTTTACCTAATCAAGTCTCAATTACAATAATGATTGTCTATTCGTTGATAAATAACTATTAAATAACTATTAAATAATTATTAAATAATTATTAATTATTATTTAATAAACAATAAACAATAAACAATAAACAATAAACAAAAATCAATAAACAATAAATAAAAATTAATTAAGAACTACTATTTAACGCCTAACTATGCCAAAAAAAATTACCCAGTCTACTACCACTCAAACCAGTACTCCAATAACCTTTGAAGATGGGCTTGATGAATTGTCTACATTGGTTGCTGCAATGGAATCGGGCGATACTTCGTTGGCTGATATGCTTATCCGCTACCAACGAGGGACACTGTTATTAAAATTTTGTGAGAATCAACTGGCAACAGCACAACAACAATTACTTGAGTTAAATATTAATGGTCAATTAAGGCCTTTAAATTTAACTTAAAATTTTAGGCCGTTATTATTATGATATATTCGCAACTTTTTTCAAACATTTTTTCATTTGATGTGTGGTTACACACCGCACAAAAACACACTGAAGTTATTTTAAGTGCTCAATTACCGCCTGCTAATGCCCCTCCAGCCAATCTTCATCACGCAATGCGTTATGCAGTGTTAGACGGTGGTAAAAGAATTCGTCCTTTATTGTCATTGGCAGCAGGTGAGTTATGTGGGGCATCGCCTATTACTGCCCTCACTGTTGGGTGTGCCGTTGAACTGATTCATGCCTATTCTTTGGTTCATGATGATATGCCTTGTATGGACAATGACGTATTAAGACGCGGAAAACCGACAGTGCATATAAAGTATGGTGAATCTTGTGCTTTATTAGTCGGTGATGCACTACAAGCTGCCGCGTTTGAACTGCTAACACAAGCATTACCGGGCGTAAATAGCAGTACAGCGTTACAAATGATAGGTATTTTATCCAGCCATGCAGGTGCGAATGGAATGGTCGGTGGTCAGCAAATGGATTTATTGGCTGAAAAACTGAATTTGGATAACCACCAACAAGCCACACTTGATTTACCCGCTTTGCAAATTTTACACCGTAAAAAAACAGGTGCATTATTAGCAGCGAGTGTCAAGTTAG
The DNA here is from genome assembly GCA_041170585.1 of Pseudomonadota bacterium. GTDB lineage: Bacteria > Pseudomonadota > Gammaproteobacteria > Burkholderiales > Burkholderiaceae_C > JBDLSY01. Next base: position 19,896 of record JBEDNN010000051.1, read on the forward strand.
GTGCTTTAGCGGGTTATAAATATGACTACGACAATAAACTTGCAGACGCTTTAGAACGTTATAGTGCAGCAATTGGCTTGGGTTTTCAAATTACTGATGATATCTTAGATACAAGCACAGATATTGCTTTATTGGGAAAAACGCCGGGCAAAGATGCAGCACAAGGTAAAAGTACCTACGTCAGTTTATTGGGACTTGAAGGGGCAAAAAGTGCGGCTCAAACCTGTTTAAATGATGCCTTGAATGCTATTGAACCTTATGATGGTACACGGCTTCGTGATTTAGCTTATTTGATAGTAGGAAGGTTATTTTAATTTACACACAGATATTTTTATAAATATTTTTATAAATATTTTTATCTACCTCTATTTTATTTTTTTACTAATTATTATTTTTACTAATTATTCTATGACTCAAATTATCAATACCGATTTAACTAGTTTGTCAAGGCGTTCAATTATGCAAGCCTCTATTGGTGCTATTGGCTTAATTAGTACACCCTTATGGGCTAAATCTCAAAGAAAAATATCAACTTTAGCTGATACATCTGATACACTTGGTGTATCTTCAACGATTGAATTTGCTCCTTTGTTAGACACACAATTAGTAAAAAATTGGCAAGACAAAGCGGCTACAGTCAATATAAGTCACGAATTTAGTACCGCATTATTGCGAAAAGCTAAAATGTATCCCGTGGTCAAACGTTATATGAATCCTGCCCCTGCTGGGACACCTAAGAATTGGGCAGCCTATAAAGCACGGTTTACTGATAAATTGCGTGTTAGAAAAGGGCGACAGTTTATATCTCAATACGCGACTACCTTTGCGGCGGCTGATGCTAAATATGGTGTACCCAGTGCGATTATTGCCGCAATTATTGGTGTTGAGACTTTGTATGGGACTTACCGTGGTAACTTTAAACTCATAGATGTATTATCAACTTTAGCCTTTGATTATCCCCGTAGAGCTGAATATTTTCAAGATGAACTGCTTGCATTTATGCAGTTAGTACACACCAACACTTTAGACGAGGATATACGTGGGTCTTTTGCAGGTGCTTTAGGTTTACCGCAATTTATGCCGTCTAGTTTACAAAAATGGGGGGTGTCAGCCAGTAATGCTCAACGCATTGATTTAGCGAATAGTCCTGAAGATGCAATTATGAGTGTAGCTTCTTTTTTAGCAGGACACGGTTGGCAACGCAATTTACCTGTTGCATTTGAGGCCGATGGCATCGATGAAAGCAATGCAGGTGCTTGGTTACGGTCTGATGCAACCCCAGTGTATAATTATGCTAGTATTGCCCCATTTGCAACATTTTTACCGACACAATTACCTGACAATACTCAATTTGCTGTTGTTGATTTACAGTACTTGGACTTAAGCCATGATTATTTACTGACCACACAAAACTTTCATTCGTTAATGCAATATAACCGTAGTTTTTTCTATGCTTCTGCTGTGTGGTATTTAAGCAAATTATTGGGTTAATCGTAAAAGTTAATCGTATAGTACAAAGATTAATAATAAATTTCTTTCAAAACCGTTGTGTACAAAAAATCTTTGCCTTTTAATAAGGCTTAAAAAATATTGTTAATAGTTTTGAAAGAAGTTTTATATTAGTTAAACATTAATTAAGTATAAACTAAACATTAAATAAAAAGTTTAAAACATCGCCATCTTTTACGGTGTACTCTTTACCTTCAGCCCGCATTTTGCCCGCTTCTTTAGCCCCTTGTTCACCCTTAAATTGCACAAAATCGTCAAAAGCAATGGTTTGAGCACGAATAAATCCGCGTTCAAAATCACCATGAATCACACCTGCCGCTTGGGGGGCAGTATCGCCTATTTTAATCGTCCAAGCCCGCACTTCTTTAATGCCCGCTGTAAAATAAGTCTGTAAGCCTAACAGACCAAATGCACCACGAATTAAACGGTTCAGCCCAGGTTCTACCATACCAATATCATTTAAAAAATCAAGTTTATCTGCTTCGTCTAAATCAGCAATTTCAGCTTCAAGCTTAGCACAAACGGCTACAACGGGTGCTCCTTCTTTAGCTGCAAATTCTTTTAATCGGTCTAAAAATGGATTATTATCAAAACCATTTTCATCTACATTGCCAACATACATGGCTGGTTTTGCAGTAATAAAGCAATAACCTTTAATTAACAGTAATTCTTCTTTGGATAAATCTAAACTACGAATAGGCTGTCCTTGATTTAAAGCGGCTTCACATTGCTCTAATACAGCTACTAATGCTTTTGCTTCTTTATCACCTGAATTAGACAACTTTTTGTTTTTTTGCAAAGTTTTTTCTAAAGTCGCTAAATCAGCTAAAGCCAATTCAGTTTGAATCACTTCAATGTCTGAAATAGGGTCTACTTTCCCTGCAACATGAATAACATCAGAGTCATCAAAACAACGAACTACATTAATAATAGCGTCGGTTTCACGAATGTGTGCTAAAAATTTATTGCCTAAACCTTCACCTTTACTAGCACCTGCAACTAAACCTGCAATATCAACAAATTCAGTGACCGCAGGCACAATGCGTTCCGGTTTTACAATATCAGCTAAACTGTGTAAGCGGCTATCAGGGACTTCTACTATACCGACATTGGGTTCTATCGTACAAAATGGATAGTTTTCTGCAGCAATCCCTGCTTTAGTTAAGGCGTTAAATAGTGTTGATTTTCCAACATTAGGCAAGCCTACGATTCCACATTTTAAAGACATAATAATTTGATAGTGAGTTAAATTGGGTAATGTTCAAATAGCACTGATACAAAAAGTTTAATAATTAAGAAGTAACCAGTAAAATAAACAGGCTACCTCACCAGTATAAATATTATAAAAGTTAAATTTTAACATTACCTTAAATTGAATTAAATAAAAATAGCCAAAAGAGCTACGAAGGTATAGTGATGAAAAAAATGATAAAAAATGATAAAAAATAATATAAATAATAGATAATATGGCGATGTTAAATTTTAACTGTTATGTTTTAGGTTGTAATAGTAAGCCCAATATTTAAAATATAAATGTAACATATACAGTTTTTTAGAGTTTGCTAGGTTAAGGTCTTTTCTGCCCCTGTTTCTCGTAAACTTTCTGTAGTAGAGCCTCCGACCATTCCTCTTCGGGCAACTCCATCATCTGCAACTCTTCTTCTGTCAAAGAAATCCCTCGCATTGCCATTCCAACTGTTGCCATAGCTTTCATTAAATCATCCATTTTTAACTCCAAAAAAATCATCTAATCCGTTTATACTTCTGTTAAATGCGTAAATTTTATCTAAGTATATTTAATACGCCATCAAATTTTATTATAAAACCATATAAAATATATTTATGACTTTTAACACCATTAACACTATTCCAAATAAAACATTTGCACCGCTTAAAAATGATAGCTATTTACGTGCCTTGCGTCAAGAAAGTACAGAGTACATACCCGTTTGGTTGATGCGTCAAGCAGGCCGATATTTACCAGAGTATCTTGCTACCCGTGCGCGTGCGGGTAGTTTTATGAACTTGGCGATGAATCCAGATTTGGCCTGTGAAGTGACATTGCAACCCTTAGATAGATACCCTCAATTAGATGCAGCTATTTTATTTAGTGATATTTTAACTGTACCTGATGCCATGGGTCTAGAATTAAGCTTTGCTACGGGCGAAGGTCCAAAGTTTGCTAAACCCTTACGCCATGAATCTGATGTATTGGCTTTACAAGTACCTGATTTAAATCGATTAAAATATGTATTTGATGCTGTTCATACTATACGCCATGCTTTAAACGGTAGAGTCCCTTTAATCGGTTTTAGTGGTAGCCCTTGGACTTTGGCTTGTTATATGGTTGAAGGCAGTGGTTCAGCAGATTTTCGCACGATTAAAACAATGCTTTATTCACGTCCTGATTTAATAAAACATATTATGACGGTTAATGAAACAGCCGTAGCACAATATTTATTAGAGCAAGTTAAATCGGGTGCGCAAGCCTTGATGTTATTCGATACTTGGGGCGGTATTTTACCTGATGGTATCTATCAAAAAATATCATTGGCCAGTATGAGTCGTGTAATATCCAGTGTTAAACAGCATTTTCCTGATATGCCTATTACTGTATTTACAAAAGGTGGTGGTATTTGGTTGAATGATATTATTAATTGTGGTGCAGACTGTGTGGGCTTAGATTGGACAGTTAATTTAGGGCAAGCGCGTCGTTTAGCCAATAATAAGGTCGCTTTACAGGGGAATATAGACCCATTTTTATTAATGGGTAGCAATAAGAAAATAGAGTATTATGTTCATAATAGTTTATTAACGTATCATACTATTAACGGCAATAATATTGGACATATTTTTAACTTGGGTCACGGTATTAATCAGTTTACGCCGCCTGCAGCAGTCAATACTTTATTAGAAGCAGTCAAAAAATTTAAAGTTGCATCAATATAATTTATACTAAAATATATCATATATAATATACTGTATATAAATTATATATAATACATACATCAATTTATAACAATATAACAATATAACAATATAACAATATAACAATAATATAATAATATAATAATATATTATACAAATATAACAATATCTATGAATTATCCAACTATTGAAGATACTATCGGTAATACACCATTAATACGATTACAGCGTATTAATAATGAAAATAATATACAAAAAAATAATATAATTTTAGCAAAATTAGAAGGAAATAATCCTGCTGGTAGTGTTAAAGACCGCCCTGCTTTAAATATGATTGCTAAAGCACAGGCCAGAGGCGAGATTACTCCGGGAGATACTTTAATTGAAGCAACGAGTGGTAATACAGGCATTGCATTGGCAATGGCAGCCGCTATTCGAGGGTATAAATTAATATTAATAATGCCCGATGACTTAAGCGTTGAACGCCGTGCAGCGATGGCCGCTTACGGTGCTAGAGTGATATTGACCCCTGCCGTAAAAGGGGGTATGGAACATGCCCGTGATGTTGCTCAAGCTATGCAGGCACAGGGGTTGGGTAAAATTTTAGACCAATTTGGTAATGTGGATAATCCGAACGCACATTTACACACCACAGGACCTGAATTATGGCAACAAACGCAAGGACATATTACCCATTTTGTCTCATCTATGGGGACAACAGGGACTATTACAGGGGTAGGGACTTATTTAAAACAGTGTAATTCAAATATTCAAATTGTGGGTGTACAGCCTGAAGAAGGCAGCCGTATTCCAGGTATTCGTAAATGGAATCCTGATTATTTACCTGCTATTTATCAACCTAAAATAGTCGATACTTTATATTATATTCATCAACGTGATGCAGAAGTAATGGCACGTCGATTAGCTACAGAAGAAGGTATTTTTTGTGGCGTATCTGCAGCTGGTGCGTTGTGTGTTGCATTGCGTGTTGCTGACACAGTAAAAAACGCTACTATCGCTTTTATTGTGTGTGATCGTGGCGACCGCTATTTATCAACGGGTGTATTTAACGAGCAATAAGGTTAGTGATGAGCAGTATTCATAGCGGTAAAAACAATTTAGAAGTTCATTTACAAGATAAAATAAGTATACTTCGGGAAATATTACCCAGTGCTTTAACCATATTAGCTATGTTATTATTAATGCTGGCGTTGATAAGTTACCATCCAGCTGATGCAGGCTGGTCTAATATCGGTAAAACAGGTGGTTACTATAACTATTTATCTAAAACGGGTGCTTGGTTTGCCGATGTTTTATTGTATATATTCGGCCGTTCTGTCTGGATTATAGTATCAATGATATTGTTTTGGGCGGTTAAGTTATTTTGGTTTAAATACAATGTTTATATAAAAAATAATATTAATAATACAAATAATATATCTAAAAATAGATTAACTCAATCTAATCAACCTAAGCAAGATAATTTCATTAAATGGGGACGTAGTATTGGCTTTTTAATACTGTGGTTATTGGTAAGTTGTACTTTAGAAGCATTGCGTTTAAATAAAACGGAGCTTGTTTTACCAATGGGGGCAGGTGGTATTGTAGGTTTAAGTTTAGGCACTGTCATACAAGGGTTCATAGCTGAGCGTTGGTCAGTAGTCCTATGTGCTATGCTTTGGTTGATTTTAGCTGCCGCTACATTGGGAACGAGTTGGTTAGCCATCGTCGATCAAGTCGGTGCATTATGGGACGAGTTTCAATCTAGTCAAGCCGATAAACAAGATACTAAATACAATGTAGTACTAGGGCAAGTATTAGAGCAGCAACGTAATGCCGAAATTGCTAAAGTAAATGAAACGTTTTTGCCAACGCAAATACATATCAATAATACTGCCCCTGCTGTTATTCCTGTTCATATACCAATAAAAGCCGCAGTTATACCACCTGTACCTGTAGTTAAGCCCCCTGTTATAACGGTGTTACCCGATAGCCTTTCTCATCGTAAAAATGATGAAGTTATTCCTCCTATCGCGACAATTAACACGTTTACAGTGGTGAATGATGCGTCAGTACACCCTATTGATACCAATCAAGTAGAACAATCTATTTTTGATTTAACCATGGCATCTAATCATTTATTGCCACCACTCACTTTATTGGATAAGCCTGATGTGGTGACTGAATTTATATCCCGTGAAACTTTAGAATATACGTGTCGGTTAATTGAGAAAAAATTACGTGATTACAATGTAATTGTAAAAGTAGTGGCTGCCCAACCAGGTCCTGTTATTACCCGTTATGAAGTAGAACCTGCTGAAGGTGTAAAAGGCAGTCAAATTGTAGTATTAGCCCGTGACTTAGCACGGTCTTTGTCATTGACCAGTATTCGTGTTGTTGAAACTATTCCAGGTAAAACCACGATGGGTTTGGAGTTGCCTAATCCTAAACGTCAAACTGTACGTTTATCAGAAATTTTAGGATCTGCCGAGTATGTAACCAGCACTGCACCTTTAACAATGGCTTTAGGTAAAGACATTACGGGTGAGCCAGTGGTGATGGATTTAGCAAAAATGCCACATTTATTAGTCGCAGGAACAACGGGTTCTGGTAAATCAGTCGGTATTAATGCCATGATTTTAAGTTTGTTGTATAAAACCACGGCCCAACAAGTACGGCTAATTTTAATCGATCCAAAAATGCTTGAATTGTCGGTTTACGAGGGCATTCCACATTTGTTAGCCCCTGTTGTGACGGATATGAAGCAAGCCAGCCATGCGGTTAATTGGTGTGTGGCTGAAATGGAACGCCGCTATAAACTAATGAGTCGCTTAGGCGTGCGTGGCATTGCAGGCTTTAATGAAAAAATTGCAGTAGCACGTGCATCGGGCGAATTTATTTTTAACCCATTTAGCTTAACACCAGAAGACCCTGAACCTTTAAAACATTTTACCCATATCGTGTTGGTTGTTGATGAGTTGGCTGATTTGTTGATGGTAGTCGGTAAAAAAATTGAAGAGCCTTTAGCCCGTCTAGCCCAGAAATCGCGGGCTTGTGGTATCCATTTAATTTTAGCTACACAGCGGCCTAGTGCCGATGTATTAACAGGCCTCATTCGTTCTAATGTGCCGGCGAGAATTGCCTTTCAAGTCTCCAGTAAAACAGATAGCCGTATTATCCTAGACCAAATGGGCGCCGATGCTTTATTAGGCAATGGCGATATGCTTTATTTGCCCAAAGGCAGTATTCCTGTTCGTGTTCATGGTGCTTTTGTGAGTGATGAAGAAGTGGTACGTGTAGCCAATATGCTACGTGAATTAGGGGCACCTGATTATATAGAAGGTATTTTAGACGGTGAAGAGGAGGATACAAATACTGCTGAATCGGCGGATAGTGATGCCGAGCAAGATGCTTTATATGACAAAGCCGTAGAGATTGTATTAACCACTAAAAAAGCCAGTATCTCCAATGTACAAAGACAACTGCGTGTAGGCTATCAGCGTGCGGCTAGAATGATTGATGCAATGGAAAATGCGGGTTTAATTTCTGCCCCTGAACACAATGGTAACCGTACTGTATTAGCAAAAAATAGAAGTTTATAAATAGAAGTTTATAAATAGAAGTTTATAATATTTACGATGACCTATGATGACTTATGATGATTTTAGATACCTTTAAATTACTACTATTAAAACTCAATTTTATTGAAAGTGTTGAGAGTGATTACATTTTTATAAAAAATTTTAATAATAATCCAAACGCTTATTTAAAAGTAGATTTTAAGACTGAACAATTAATTTATCCCACAGACAAAGGGTTTAAAGTCAATGGCGAGTTTACTTGCAATTTTAAATCTAATGAAAACTTTGTAGTCTTTGAATGTATACACCGTTTATTTGAAAAAGGCTATCAACCCCAGCACATCGAATTAGAACCTAAATGGCAACTAGGACACGGTGCCAGTGGCGGGCGAGCCGATATTTGGGTTAAAAACCACGACAATAAAAGCTATTTATTGATTGAATGTAAAACGTATGGTGGTGAATTTGAAAAAGCTAAAAATGATACTTTAAGCTATGGTGGGCAATTGTTCAGTTATATTGAACAAGAAAAAGCTACGGAATTTGTAGCCCTGTATGCCTGTGATTATGATGTAAAAAACAATCATATCATTACGCAACACATGCTTATTTCGCATCAAGATAATCTTATTTTTTTGCAAGAAAACCCACAATTACACTCTTTTGAAAAAGCCAGTAATTTTATTGAACGCTATGATGTTTGGAAAAATACTTATCAATTAGAATATGCAACATCAGGTATTTTTGAAGATTCAGTCAGTAGTTACGCCATTGGCAAGTCTAATCAAACCATTTTTGATTTACAAACGGTTGATGGCAATGTCGGCAAAAAATACCATGAATTTGCTACGATTTTACGGCAGCACAATGTCAGTGGGCGTGAAAATGCATTTGATAAATTAGTCAATTTATTTTTATGCAAAATTGTTGATGAACAAACCAACCCCAATCATTTACAATTTGTGTGGAAAGGCATCGGGCAGGACAATCACTTTGCCTTGCAAGATAGATTACAAAAATTGTATCAAGAAGGTATGAAACAGTTTTTAAATGAAGAAGTGACTTACATTGAAAGCGAGGCGATTGACAAAGCTTTTCGTCATTACAAACGAGCAAGCACTAAAAATATTATCAATCAATATATTAAAGAATTAAAATTCTTTTCTAATAATGATTTTGCTTTTATTAATGTGCATAATGAAAAGTTGTTTTATCAAAATAGCCAAGTGTTGTTAAAAATGGTCAATATGTTAAAAGACATTCGTTTAACAGGTGATAACAATGAAAATCAGTTTTTAGGCGATTTATTTGAAGGTTTTTTAGACAGTGGCGTTAAACAATCGGAAGGACAGTTTTTTACACCGATGCCTATTGTTAAATTTATTATGAACAGTTTGCCGATAGAGCAGCAGATTAAAGTCAGTACAACACCTATTAAAGTCATTGATTATGCCTGTGGCAGTGGGCATTTTTTAACTGAAATTGCCAAAGAAATTGCAAAAACCATCAAAGACACACATCAATTAAAAGATTTTTATAAACATATTCACGGCATTGAAAAAGAATACCGCTTGTCTAAAGTCGCCAAAGTATCCGCTTTTATGTACGGGCAGAATGAAACACAGATTTTTTATACTGATGCACTGGCAAAAAATTCTGAAATCAAAGAAAATAGCTATGATATTTTAGTGGCAAATCCGCCCTATAGCGTATCAGGTTTTTTAAGCACTTTAGACAAACAAGACCAAATTCGCTATGAGCTATTTAATGAAGTCAATGATATTCCAAAAAATAAAAACATTGAATGCTTTTTTATTGAATTGACACATAAGCTGTTAAAAAGTGGCGGCATTGCCGCACTGGTGCTGCCTTCTAGTATTTTATCAAATGATGGTTTGTACATTAAAGCCCGTGAAATTTTCATCAAATATTTTTATATTATTGGGATTGTAGAACTGCCATCAGCCACTTTTGGTAAAACAGGTACTAACACAGTCGTTGTTTATTTAAAAAAACGCCAAGCCAATCCTTATGATTTTGAGCATTTTCAAGACCGCGTTTTATCGTGGTTTGAGGAGATAAATTACACCCAAGCCAATAATAAACCCGATGATGATTTTGAAGATATTGCTTTATTAAAAAAATATTGTCAGCACATTAATATTGCATTTAATGTATACCAATCGTTTATGCGTAATGAATTACCAGATGAATGGTTACAAAATGAAATTTTTGCGGATTATAAAAAAGCCTTTGAAAAAAGCACAGAGTATAAAAACATTCAGAAAAAAAGAACGCATACCAGTTTTAGTGTAGACGACAAAGACAAAGAAACGCATAAAAAGCTGTTGCAGTTTATTACAACCCTAGAGCAAGAAAAGATTTTATATTTTATTTTGGCA